>JBLNHD010000131.1:0-5454 GCA_050268825.1 Gemmatimonadota bacterium | reverse complement strand
GGCCGGAGATCCGTATCGGCACGGCGCCGAGCGTCCCGCCGAAGTGCTTCTCGTTGAGCCGCTTGTGCGCCTCGAGCAGCCGGGCGATCAGCGGTGCATCGCCCGGCTCGGTCTGCCGGGTTCGAGGCCGGCGCGGGCGGGAGGCGATGTACCGATCCACCGGGAAGGCCAGAAACTCGCGCTGCGCCGCGGCACGCACCGCGCGGCGGGTGTACGGTGTCAGGAAGCGGACGATGGCGCGAAGCACCGGCTCCGGAGCATGCGCGTAGCCGGCGTGGAGACGCAGGATGCCCTGGCGGAGACTCAGCATCACGACGCGGTTGCGATGCAGGCGGACCCGGCTGACGCCGCGCAGTCCAAGCGAAGCGAGTCGCTCGGCCATGCGGGCATGGTCCTCGGTCATGACTCCGGCGGCATTTCCCGCGCGTCCGGATCGTCGCCACCCGCGGCCGACACGACCGGCTCGGGAACGTGGCGCGGAAAGGAGGCGGTGTCGGCCGGGTTGAAGCGGCAGGTCGGGCGGTCCCACGTGAAGTGCTGCACCTGGATCGAGTCGGCATCGACTTCGACCATGTTGAACACCGAGGCGCGCTTCCCGCGCGTGCGCGACGTCTGCGTGCTCGACGTACTGATCGTGAGGCGCCCGTCGAGCTGCTCGGCACCTTCCTGGTGGTCGTGCCCGCAGAGCACGAGGTCGGCTCCGGTGGCGGCGAGCCGGCGCTGCGCGTCCTCGGGATCGGCCAGGCCCATCCGCCGAGAGATGGCGCCAGGCAGCACGTTGTGGTGCATGACGACGATGCGCGCAGCGCCGGGTTTCGCCCGGTCGAAGATCGCCTTGAGGCGATCGGTCTCGCTCTTCGGGAGGTGACCCTTCACCGCGAGGTCGCGCAGGTTCCGGGTCATCGATCCGAACGAGACACCGTGGGCCGAGAGAGCTCCGGCGATGACCGCCCCGTCGATCTCGATGACGGGAGTGAGGTCCTGACCGAACCACTGCCGGTACTTCCGGTAGAGCGGCGCCGTGCCGCGAATGCCGAAGGGGCTCGCCCACCACTGCACGTCGTGGTTGCCCGGCACGGTGAGGGTGGGCGCGATCTGTCCCATCCGCCGCATCAGCGCGTGCGCCGCCTGAAACTCCCCGTGGCGCGCGCGCTGGGTGAGGTCGCCGGAGAGGACCACGGCATCGGGCTCGAGCTTCGGCGCGAAGAGCTCGATCTGTTCCAGCTGATCGAGCTGCGCGTCCACGCCGAAGTGGACATCGGAAAGATGCAGGATGCGAACGGTCACCAGACGACGCGCACCCGGTACGTCACCACCGACTGGCCGCGCGCCGGCACGGTGACCCGAAAGCGGGTGAGGTGCGCGCTCAGGCGCTCGGGCGGGACCGAGCTCGAGAGGATGCTCCACTCCCCGCCGCGCCGCTCGTGCACGTCCACCACGCGCGCGCTGTCCGTCGCATTCGAGATCGTGACCCGGAACGTCGCTTCGGCGCGCGTCCGCCAGCCGGCGCGCGTGCTGTCCCGACGCGTGAGGTAATCCGTCTGGATCCGGCGCGCCGTCAGGTCGAACGCGGTACCGGTGCTGAGCCGCAGGTCCTCGCCCGGGGCCGTGTGGTCCATGCCGGCCTCGCCGATGAGCTGCAGCTGCCCCGCCGAATCGGGCTGGTACACGCGGGCAATGCCGCCGGGCAGCGGCCGGTCGCCGAACTCGCTCTCGAGCGGACGCTTGATGAGGTAGCTGACCTCGACCGGCACTTCGCCTTCCTCCGGCTGCTGCGGGAGGTACCCCCAGTAGGGGATGTACCCCGAGACGACGTAGTTCTTCTCGAACGCCACGGTCACCGGCTCGAACAGGGCGACGGCAGTGGCCTGGCCGGGAAGAATCGTCTGCGGGCCGGGGAGCGTGTAGAGGTGCACATCGCCGACGCTCTGCTCGCCGACGGCCTTGCCGACCGCAGCGGCCTCCTGCGCCATGACCATGTCGCGCCGGACCCTGGCTGGCATCGACGCCGTCACCCTGCCGGTGTTTCCCGCGACGAGCTGCACCTGCGCATCCGTGGCGCGGATCGCCTCGGAGTTGATCACCGCATTGCCGCTCACGCGCGCCATCCGCCCGAGGACGATGCTGTACGCCGCCTGCCAGTTGGCGCCCCAGGCGAACCAGCCGAGGCCGAGCTGCGGGCGCGCCGCCGAGCTGTTGAGCGAGAGCGCCACCGACGGATCGGTGAGCACGAGGTCGGCGGGATAGAGCGGCTGCCCCGGCATCGCGAAGGCAATGCGGCCGCCCGGCATCTCGAGGCGAAGCGGATCCACGCCCAGCACGAGCGCGCTCACCGTATCGTCCACGACGCGGCCGCCGTCGGTCCGGCTGCCGGTCCGGAAGACGAGCCGCTTGCCGACGGAGCGGCGGAGCACGGCCTCCTCATGCACCGCGGCGTCGTACACCGCGCGTTCGATGGCCACGGCGGTGTCGAGCGGGAAGATGGTCGCCGGGTCGGCATTGCCGATGGGGACGGTCGGCGTGGAGGCGCCGCGCGGGACCGCGACAGGGAAGGTGCGGCGGACCAGCACGCGGCCGTCACTGTAGATGGTGAGCCCGGTCTGGGCCGCGAGCGGCGCAAGGTGCCCGGCGAGCGGGACGAGCGCGGCGAGCGCGATCAGCGCGTTCTTCAGGGTCGGCATGGCGTTCCTGTCGCCGTCAGCGCCGAAAGTGCTCGAGAGCCACCTTCTTCGCCACACGGCGCACGATCAGGTACACGGCGACGACGCAGATGGCGGCCCAGGTGCGGGCGGTCGGCGTCGGGGGGATGCGCAGGGAGACGTACGCTGCAGCCAGCGCCGTCACCGCGAGGGAGATGAGTCGGGCCGCCCGATTTGCACGCGCCGTGGTGACCTTGAGGCAGTCCCGGCAGAGCTCGCCGAACGCGAGTCCCGGGGTGAACGTCCCGCACCGCGCGCAGGGGACCTCAGCGAACCCGCTGGGCAACCGCATCGCCGAACTCGCGCGTCGACGCCGTGCCGCCAAGGTCGCGGGTGCGGATGCCGCCTTCGACGATCGTCCCGCGGATCGCGCTGCGGAGCCGGCGGCCCGCATCCCCTTCGCCGATGTGATCCAGCATCATCGCCGCCGCGAGCATCTGCGCGGAAGGATTCGCGACCCCCTTCCCCGCGATGTCCGGCGCGCTCCCGTGCACCGCCTCGAAGATCGCCGCCCCCGTGCCGATGTTGGCGCCGGGTGCCAGCCCCAGCCCGCCCACGAGTCCCGAGACCTCGTCGCTCAGGATGTCCCCGAACATGTTGGTGGTGACGATCACGTCGAACTGCTCGGGCCGAAGGACGAGCTGCATGGCCGCGTTGTCCACGATCATGTCGCTGAACTCGACCCGGCCCGCATACTCGGCCGCGACCTTCTGCCCCACCTCGAGGAAGAGGCCACTCACCATCTTGAGGATGTTCGCCTTGTGGACGACGGTCACTTTCTTCCGGCCGTTCCGCACCGCGTAATCGAAAGCGTAACGCACGATCCGCTCGCACCCCACGCGCGTGACGATGGCGACGGACTCCGCCACGGCGCGCGGGTCGTTCCCTACCGGCACGAAGTGCTCGACGCCGACGTAGAGACCCTCGAGGTTCTCGCGGATGAGGACGATGTCGATCCCGTCGTACCGGCCGCCGGGCACGATCGTGTACGCGGGACGGACGTTGGCATAGAGCTGGAATTCCTTCCGGAGCCCGACGTTCACCGAGCGGAAGCCCGAGCCGACGGGCGTGGTGAGCGGGCCCTTGAGCGCGAGACGCGTGCGGCGGATGCTCTCGAGCGTGAGCGCGGGCAGCGGATCGCCCCCCTTCTCCACGGCGGCCATGCCGCCGAGCTGCTCGTCCCAGTTGAAGGCGACACCGGTGGCCTCGAGCACGGCGACGGTGGCGGCGGTGATCTCGGGGCCGATCCCGTCGCCCGGGATCAGCGTGACGTCGTACGCCATGGCTTACTGGGGAAAGACGGTGGCGAGCGCGGCGGCGAGGGCCGCATCGGGGCCCGCACCCGTGCCGTGCGCCTGGGAGCGCCAGACGATCGTGTTCCGCCGGGTGTCCACGAGCACGAGCGAAAGGTCGGCGCGCACCTGCCCCGCCTCGTCCCGGCTGAAGCCCAACGCAGCGGGGACGAACACGAGGCGGCCGCCCGAAATGGCGACGAGCTTGCGGAGGTTGGCGCCGAGCGCGTCGGGCACCTGCTCGAGCTTGGGCGAGCGGAGCATCGCCTGGCCGTACGTCCCGGGATCGGAAAGCATCCCCGGGGCCCGCCGCGCGATGCGACGCAGCTCGTCCGGCGGGATCCAGGTGATCTCGGGCGCGCGCATCTGGAAGGCGTCGGTGATGAGCGAGTCCGTGCGCGCGAGCGCGGCCGCACGGCCCCGGTAGGGAGCGTACACGCTGTCCCGCTCGACCGCGGTGTCGGCCACGACCATCGTGATCGGAAGCAGCGCCACCTGCTGCCCCGAGAGCGGCACCACCGAAAGCGCATTGTTGTCGAACTTCTCCGGCTTCGGCTGGCGGTCCTGCTGCGCCGAGGCCCGCCCGCAGCCGACGGTCGACGCGAGTGCCGCGGCGGCAAGGCAGAGATGGAGGAGCTGTCGTGAAATAGGCCGGACCCTCGAAGGTGGAATCTGACGAGGGTCAAAGATAGCGGGGTGTGGTGCGTCATTGCGAGGAGGGCGCGCCAGCGCCCGACGCGGCAATGACGCTACTCCACCGACAACCCGCCGTCGACGACGATCGTCTGTCCCGTGATGTGCCGGGCGGCGTCGGAGCAGAGGAAGGAGATGACGCGAGCGACGTCTTCCGGCTCGGCGATGCGGCCGAGCACCGAGTGGCGGCGGGCTCGCTCGATCACCTCGGGGGGGAGCATCGCCATGCGCTCGGTGCGGATGAATCCGGGAGCGACGGCATTGACGTTGACGTTGGCCGGGCCGAGCTCGACGGCGGCGGCCCGGGTGAGGCCGAGAAGCGCCGCCTTGCTCGCCGCGTAATTGCTCACGCCGAAGCCCGGCCGCTCCGCCTGGTGCGCGCTCACGTTCACGATCTTGCCGAAATGCTGCTCGCGGAAGATCGGCGACACCGCCCGGATGCAGTTGAACGTTCCCGTCACGTTCGTGTCCATCACCTCGGCCCAGGCCTCGTCGGTGAGCCGCCAGAGCGCGCCGTCGCTCGCGATGCCGGCGTTGTTGATGAGGTAATGGACCGTCCCGAACTTCTCCTTCACCTCGTCGATGAAGCGGTTCACCGCGGTGGCATCACGCACGTCGCACTTGACGGCAAGGACGCCGTGGCCCATCGCGGAGAGCGACGTCTCGGTGAGGAGCGCCTGCTCGCTCACGTCGCGCCCCGGCATGTTGACGTAGCAGAAGGCCACCCGGCAGCCGAGGCGGGCGAACTCGAGGGAAATGGGGGCGCCAAG
>JBLNHD010000130.1:0-4375 GCA_050268825.1 Gemmatimonadota bacterium | reverse complement strand
GCAACGCGCGCGGCCGCGCGCGACATGCAGGCGGTGATCGTCTCCGGAGACAAGGACTTCTATCAGCTGATCGGGCCCCGGGTGGCGCTCCTCAACCCGGGGCGGGGCGGGCCCGCCGCCGTCGAGGAAACGTGGGTGGACCCGTCGAACGCGAGCGAGCGGCTCGGCGTGCCGCCGTCGCAGGTGGCGGACTATCTCGCCCTCGTCGGCGACACCTCGGACAACGTGCCCGGCGTCAAGGGCATCGGCGAAAAAGGCGCGCAGAAGCTCCTCGCGGATTACGGGGATCTCGAGACGATCCTCGCCCGCGCCGCGGAGGTCACGGCCAAGCGGACGCGCGAGGCGCTCCTCGCCCAGGCGGACACCGCCCGACTCTCGCGTGAGCTGGTCACGATCCACTGCGATGTGCCGGTGACGGTCGAGATCGACGCGCTGCGCGCCGGCGAGCCCGACTATCCGGCGCTCGTGCGGATTTCCACGGAGCTCGAGTTCGCGTCGCTCGCGCGGAAGTTCGCGCAGGCAGGGGAGGGGACCGCCGCGCCGTCTCCGGCGGTGGGGGACGGCGCGGCGCCCGCCGCCGCCGGGCCGCCCGACCCCGCGCGCGGCGCCCTCGACGTCACCGTGGTGTGCAACGTCGAGGAGATTCCGGGGCTCGTGGAGCGGCTCCGCTCGGCGCCGATCGTGGCGCTCGATACCGAAACCTCGTCGCTCGCGCCGCGGCGCGCAGAGCTCATCGGCCTCTCGCTCGCGGCCAGCCCGTCCGAAGTCTGGTATCTGCCGTTCGCGCATCGCCCGGCCGGCGGGGAGCTGGCGGCGCCCGCACCGGTCGCGAACCTTCCGCCCTTCCAGGACGAGCAGCTGGCGCCGCTTCGCGCGCTGCTCGCCGATCCGCTCATTCCCAAGGCGGGGCACAACGTCAAGTACGACTGGGCGGTGCTGCGGCGCGCCGGGGTCGAGCTCGCCGGCGTCACGTACGATTCCATGCTCGCGAGCTTCGTCCTCGAGCCGGGGCGCCGCTCGCACGCGATCGATTCGCTGGCACTCGAGCAGCTTGGCCGCACCATGCAGACCTACGCCGACCTGTGCGGCAAGGGGAAGGCCGAGATCCCCTTCGCCGAGGTGCCGGTGGCCGCGGCTGCCGCGTACTGCGGCGCCGATAGCGCCACCGTGCTGGCGCTCCGCGAGCTGCAGCTCCCCCAGCTCGAGTCCACCGGCATGGTGGCGCTGCTCGACCGGGTGGAGCTGCCGCTCGTCGAAGTGCTCGTGGACATGGAGTGGGAGGGGATCCGCGTCGACCAGTCGCTCCTGTCCCGCCTCGGGGCCGAGCTCGCGGCCGATCTCGACCGGCTCGGGCGCGAGATCGCGCAGGTGGCCGGTGAGGACCTGAACCTCAATTCACCGCGCCAGCTCGCGACCATTCTCTTCGAGAAGCAGCAGCTCCCCGTGCTGAAGAAGACGAAGACCGGCCCATCCACCGATGCCGACGTCCTGGCCCAGCTCGCCATGATGGGGCACGACCTCCCGCGCCTCATCCTCGAGTACCGCGAGCTCCAGAAGCTCAAGAGCACCTACGTCGATACGCTGCCCGCGACGGTGAATCCGGCCACCGGCCGCATCCACACGAGCTTCAACCAGGCGGGCGCCGCCACCGGGCGGCTCTCGTCGAGCGACCCCAACCTGCAGAACATCCCGGTGCGGACCCCGCGCGGCGAGGCGATCCGCGCGAGCTTCGTCCCCGCCGAGGGATGGACGTTCGTCGTCGCCGACTATTCGCAGATCGAGCTGCGGCTCATGGCGCACCTCTCCGGCGATGCGGCCTTCATCGAGGCGTTCCGGCAGGGCGGGGACATTCACCGGCAGACGGCCGCGCTCATCTTCGGCGTGCCCGTCGAAGACGTGGCTCCCGAGATGCGCGCCCGCGCCAAGACGATCAACTTCGCGACCATCTACGGGCAGGGCCCGTTCGCGCTGAGCCGCCAGCTCGGCGTGTCGCAGGAGGATGCGCGCCTCTTCATCAGCCGCTACTTCGAGCGGTTTGCCGGCGTGCGCGAGTACCTCGACCGCCAGGTGGCGCTGGCGAAGGAGCAGGGGTACGTCGAGACGCTCTCCGGCCGCCGGCGCTACATCCCCGAAATCCGGGATCGCAACTTCAACATCCGCGCGTACGGCGAGCGTACCGCGCAGAACTCGCCGCTCCAGGGCTCTGCCGCCGACCTGATCAAGGTCGCGATGATCCGCATCCACGCCGCACTCACGGACCAGCGCCTCGCCGCGCGACTCCTCCTCCAGGTGCACGACGAGCTCGTACTCGAAGCGCCGCCCGAGGAAATCGACGCGGTGAGCGCGCTCGTGCGGGCGCACATGGAAGGCGCGGCGGAGCTGGCCGTGCCGCTGGTGGTGGACATCGGCACCGGCCCCAACTGGCTGGAGGCCAAGCGATGACGAGGCGGCCGCTCGCCGCGCTCGGGTTGCTCCTGGCCGCGGCCGCACCGGTGCTCGCCGCGCAGGCCCCTTCCGCCACCCCGCTCCGCATCTTCCTCGACTGTCCGGAAACGAACTGCGACCGGGAGTTCTTCGTGCGCGCCATCCCCTTCGCGACGCACGTCCGCGATCGCGCGGATGCGGATGTGCACGTCCTCGTCACCGAACAGGACGCCGGCGGAGGCGGCGATGCGTTCACGGCGGTGTTCATCGGCCGCGGGGCCTTCGGCGGCCTGCGAGACACCCTGCAGTATTTCGCGCCGCAGGACGCGACCGACGACGCGGAGCGGCAGGGAATCGCCCGGATCGTCGGGCTCGGCCTGGTGCCGTTCGCCATGCAGTCGGCGGCAGCCGATCGGCTGCAGGTGATCTACGATGCGCCGCCGGCCGGCGCGCGGGTCGGGCCGCCGAATGACCCCTGGGACAACTGGGTCTTCACGGCGCAGGGAAGCGGGTTCATCGAGGGGGAGTCGCGGTTCGATGAGGTCGATCTCTTCGGCGGCCTCTCGGCCCAGCGCGTCACGGCCGCGCTCAAGCTCGGACTTGCCGTGGAGGGAAGCTATGAGCGCAGCGATTTCGAGGTGGACAGTGCCACCACGGTCACGAGCACGCAGGAGAGCTACGGGGTGAGCGTGTTCGCGGTGCGGAGTCTCGGGCCTCACTGGGGCTTTCGTGCGGCGGCGTCGGCGGATCGCTCGTCGTTCCGCAATCGGCGCCTGGGCGTTCGGGGGCTGGTCGGGCTCGAGTACGACATCTTTCCCTATCGCGAGTCGGCCGATCGGCTGTTCACGATCCGGTACGAGGCCGGAGTCAGCCGGTTCCGCTATGACGAGGTCACCATCTTCGAGAAGACCGCCGAGACGCTCCTTTCCCACGCGCTCGAGGTCTCGCTCGATGCGACCCAGCCATGGGGCTCCGCCGGCATCGGGGGGAGCGCGCACCAGTACCTCGACGACCTCGACAGCCACTCGCTCCGCCTCTTCGCGGACGTCGAGATCCGCCTCGTCCGCGGCCTCGAGCTCGAGATCGACGGCAGCATTTCCCGCATCCGGGACCAGCGCTATCTCCCCGCCGAGGGACTCACGCCGGAAGAGATCCTGCTTCGGCAGCAGGAGCTCGCCACCGATTACCGCTTCTTCCTTTCCGCCGGCCTCAGCTACAGCTTCGGCTCGATCTACAATACGATCGTGAACCCTCGCTTCGGTGATGGCGACGCGTTCTTCTGACGCACTCTGGAACGTGTGATGCCGGCCGCTTGACCAGCTTCCACCGGAGGTGAATGTTGGCCTCCACCCTCCCGGACCGACCGATGGACACACGGTTCCGCAGCAGCGACTCCACGGGCACCGAGCTTCCCTGGCAGACGATCGACGCCATCCTCGATGCCCTCGAGGATGGCCGGCTCGGCGCCGACGATTACGTCTTCGATACCGCCCGGCAGGCCTGGCAGCCGATCCGGAAACACTCCGAGATCGTAGCCGCCTGGGACCGGCGCATGGGCTATCGGCCCCCGGAGCAGCGGCGCCTGATCGCGAACGCGCGGCGCCCCGTCGAGGGCTTTCCGGCGCTTTCCCCGGAAGGGGCCACGCCGGTCTCGACGCCGGCGCTCTCGCGGATCGAAGCGGCACGCCGCGCGAAGCTGCCGCCGGAGGAGATCCCGGCGGTACGGGGCGCCTTCGCCGTGGGGGAAATCGGCTTCGTGCTCATCGTGCTCGCGCTGCTCGGGGCAGGGCTCGTCGCGCTCGCGCGCGCCTTCATGAGCTCGGTGGGCGGGTCGTGACCTGACGGGTCCGTACGCCGGGCCACCAGTTCCAGCGCCCGGCGAGCTGCATGAAGGCGGGTACGAGCACCATGCGGATGATCGTCGCATCGAGGAACACCGCCACGGCCAGCC
>JBLNHD010000129.1:0-5042 GCA_050268825.1 Gemmatimonadota bacterium | reverse complement strand
GGTGCCTCCGGTCTCAGAAGTTCGCGGTGATACCCCCGATGATCCGGCGCCCGATGACCGAGCCGCCGTAGAGCTGGAAGCGCTCCTGGTCGAGGAGGTTCGTGGCGGTGGCGTGGATACGGAGGCTGTTGTTGAGGCGATACCCTGCGCCGACGTTGAGCAGCTCCGCCGCCGGGACGTAGCCCGTGAAGACACCCGCCGCCCAGGAGTAGCCGTCCACCAGCCGCAGCGAGATGTTCGCGTCGAAGCCCTGCTCGTCGAAGTAGCTGACGGCGAGGTTCGCCTTCTTGCTCGGCGTGTTCGGGACGAGCTGGTCGCCGACCTGCTGCGAGCGCACCTCGAAGTCGAACCCGCTGAATGAGACGTCGGTCCGGATCTGGTCGGTGAGCTGATAGCCGACGCCGAGCTCGAAGCCGCGCTCGCGGACTTCGCCCGCCTGGCCGTAGGAAACGACGATCGCCGTATTCCCGTTCACCCGGGTGAGGCCCGCCGCCGCCACGGCCTGCCCGGCGCCCGCGAGCTGCTGGCGCACCGCATTCTCGACCGCCGGGCGGAACTGCTCGGGCACCTCCTGCGGCGCCGTCCAGGCGCCGTAGGCGGGATTGATCCCGGGGAGCAGGTCGGTGACGAAGTCCTTGATGTCGTTCAGGTAGAAGTCGAGCGTCACGTAGGCGCGGTCGCCGATGTTGCCCTTATAGCCGGCCTCCCAGCCGGTGATCTTCTCGACGTCGAGCGCCGCATTCCCGAGGGCCAGCACCGGAACGACGGCCGAGTTGGTGAAGAGCTGCCCCACGGGCACTCCCGCGAGTGCCGGGCCCAGCGGCGAGGCGCGGAGTCCCGCTTCGAGGAGCGTGAAGTTGGCCGGCGCCCCCGCGTTGACCCGGAGGAAGAACTCCGAGTAGTTCGGCGTCTGGAAGGCCTTGTTGACCGTGACGCGGAAGGCGTGGCTCTCGTTCGGGCTGAACACGATCGCGCCCTTGGGCGAGAACTGCGGCTCGAAGAGCGTGCCGTCGTCGAAGCGCGCCGCGCCCACGAGGCGCACCTGCGGGATGACGCGATACTCGACCTGGCCGAACACCGAGTAGATGCCGTCGCTGCGATCGTCGTTCGACAGCTCCATCAGCGTGCCGTAGGTGTTGACGCGCACGTTGCGCGCCGACGCGCCGACGATCACCCGGCCCGACTCGCCGAAGCTCTGGTTCCCCTGCACTTCACCGTGGAAGATGTTCGACGTTTCGTCGAGCTGGCCGGCGCTGCACGGCTCGGCGTTGCCGTCATCGTCCGTCCGTTCCTTGCACGAGGCCGGCGCGAACGGCGAGGCGAGCGCCCGCTGCAGGTCGAGCGACGTCCGGTTGTTCCAGTAGCCCATGATGTTGAAGCGGTCGTGCGCATAGTTGAGGCGCGCGAAGGGCTTCAGCGCCTTGAGGACCTGCACGCGGCCGATGCCCGTCACCAGCACCTCATTCTCCGTCCGTGCGCCGCCGGCTTCGAGCGTGGCGACGCCGCTGCCGGTGTAGAAGTCGAGGCGGGCCGACCCGTACACATTGCGCAGCAGGTCGCGATCGCCGAGCGCCTCGCGCGTGGCCGGATCGAGCGTCTGGCCGGCGAGCGGGTTTGCCTCGGGCGTGCTCGGGGCTACGGGCTCGTTCGTGGCGGGCTCGTATTCCTCCGCGAGGTCTCCCGGTGCGGTGCGGGAGCGGGTCCAGGTGTCGGACGAGTTGTAGCCGAAATTGACGCGGTAGCCCATCCGGCCTTCGCTCGTCACGCCCGCGTGGCGGAGGTCGCCGCGGATCGTGCTCAGCTCGCCCCCCGCCAGCGTGAGCTTGGTGCCGGGGATCTCGCGCGCCGTCGGCGTGGTCATGGCCACGACGCCGCTGAAGGCGTTGGCGCCGTAGAGCGCCGATCCCGGCCCGCGCACCACTTCGACCCGGCTCAGGTCCTCGAGCGGAATCGGCAGGCCGGCCCATTCCTGGGACCCGAGGAAGGCGATGGCCAGGTCCCGCCCGTCCTGCAGGATCAGCATGCGCCGGTTGAGCGACGAATTGAAGCCGCGCGTGTTGACGTTGAAGTCGTTCACCCCGCTCTGCACGACGTCCACTCCGGGCACGCTCTGGAACACGAGCGGCGCCTGCCCCGTCACGGAGGTGTTCTCCAGCACCTGGGGGCTCACCGTCGCCACGGCGGCGGGTGCCTCCACCACCCGTTCGGGCGCGCGCGACGCGCCGCTCACGATGATGTCGCCGACCTGCACGGGCACCGACTCGAGGGTGGCGTTCGCCGTCGTGGTGCCCCCATCGGTGACGTTCACTTCCACGTTGGTCGGGCGATAGCCGAGCCAGCGGAACACGACGACGCGCGCGCCCGCGGGAACCCGGCGGAGCGTGTAGCGGCCGTCGTTGCCGGTCACGGTGGCAAGCCGGGTGCCGGACACGATCACGGACACGCCGGCGAGCGCAGCGCCATCCCCCGCCTGCGTCACCTGGCCGGTCACGGTGCCGGTGCCCTGCGCGAAGAGGGTGGCCGGTAGTGCCGTCAGTGCGACGGCGAGTGCGAGGGCGAGGGCGAAGGCGCGGAAGGGCACGGACGGACGCGAAGGCATGCACACCTCGGACGTCGTGGGATGGTCGGGCCGCGCGGAGCGCACGGACCTGAGAGCAGAGGGGGACTGCTGCCCTCGAATGTTGCATGCGCCGGCCTTTTGCGGAAGAGGACCCGGCGCTATGGTACGGATGCCGCCAGGGGCACCGTGCCCGCCGAAATCCGACTTCCTCACCGGGAAATCGCGCGCGCCCACGGTTGAGACGTCACCCTTGGAACCTGATCCGGTTCATACCGGCGGAGGGAGCGCGGCGCGGATATTCCCTTCGCCGTACCCTGCATGGGGAGTCTCCGTCATGTCCGACACGGCCGTTGCCCGCCCGCCCCTCCTCTCGTTCGAAGAGGCCTATCCCGGCTCCCGCAAGATCCACCTCGACGGACCGCGCGGCATTCGCGTGCCGTTTCGCGAGGTGACGCTCTCGGGCGGCGAGCCTCCCCTCCGCCTCTACGACACGAGCGGCCCGCAGGGTTTCGACGTCGAGCGCGGCCTCCCGTCGGTGCGCGGTGCGTGGATCGCGCGGCGCACGTCCGGCGCCGGCGGCGCGGGCATCACCCAGCTCCACTTCGCCCGGCGCGGCGAGATCACCGAGGAGATGGAGTTCGTCGCCCTGCGGGAAGGGCTGGATCCGGAGTTCGTGCGCGCGGAAGTGGCGCGCGGGCGCGCGATCATTCCCGCGAACATCCGGCACCCCGAGCTCGAGCCGATGGCCATCGGCCGCAACTTCCGCGTGAAGATCAACGCGAACATCGGCAACTCCGCGGTCACCTCCTCGATCGAGGAGGAGGTCGAGAAGCTCCGCTGGGCCACCCTGTGGGGCGCCGACACGGTGATGGATCTCTCGACCGGGAAGAACATCCACGAGACCCGCGAGTGGATCCTCCGCAATGCGGCCGTCCCGATCGGGACGGTGCCGCTGTACCAGGCGCTGGAGAAGGCCGGCGGCGTGGCGGAAGACCTCACCTGGGAGCTCTACCGCGACACGCTGATCGAGCAGGCGGAGCAGGGCGTGGACTACTTCACGGTGCACGCGGGGGTGCTCCTCCGCTACGTGCCGCTCACCGCGCAGCGAGTCACCGGGATCGTGAGCCGCGGGGGCTCGATCATGGCGCAATGGTGCCTCGCCCACCATCGCGAGAACTTCCTCTACACGCACTTCGAGGAGATCTGCGAGATCATGGCGGCGTACGACGTCTCCTTCTCGCTGGGCGACGGGCTCCGCCCCGGCAGCATCGCCGATGCCAACGACGAGGCGCAGTTCGCCGAGCTGCGGACGCAGGGCGAGCTCAACCGCGTGGCGTGGAAGCACGACGTGCAGGTGATGAACGAAGGTCCGGGGCACATCCCCATGCATCTCATCAGGGAGAACATGGAGAAGCAGCTCGAGTGGTGCGGTGAGGCGCCGTTCTACACGCTCGGGCCGCTCACCACCGACGTTGCCCCGGGGTACGATCACATCACGAGCGCCATCGGCGCGGCGATGATCGGCTGGTACGGCACCGCCATGCTCTGCTACGTGACGCCGAAGGAGCACCTCGGCCTTCCCGATCGCGACGACGTCAAGGCGGGCGTCATCGCGTACCGTATCGCGGCGCATGCGGCGGATCTCGCGAAGGGGCATCCCCGCGCGCGCGAGCACGACGACGCGCTGAGCCGGGCCCGCTTCGAATTCCGGTGGGAGGACCAGTTCAACCTCGCGCTCGACCCGGTCACGGCGCGGAGCTACCACGACGAGACCCTGCCGGCCGCGGGGGCCAAGGTGGCGCATTTCTGCTCGATGTGCGGGCCGAAGTTCTGCTCGATGCGCATCTCGCACGACATCCGGGAGGCCGCGCGCGCCGGGATGGACGAGAAGGCAAGGGAATTTCGTGAAGGAGGAGGCCAGGTGTACGTCGCTGCCGCAAGGGCCGGCGCGCCCTGAGGTCCCGGCCACGGCGCACGCATGTGACGCCTGCCACCGTTCTCGCTCCCCGGACCTGCCATACTCGGGTGAGAACCCGAGTCCGGAACCCCGAGAGCGGAGGAACCTTATGAAGGCCAGCGAACTCATGACCCCCGATCCCGCCTGCATCACGCCGAATGATTCGGTGCAGGATGCGGCGCGCATGATGGGCTCCTACAACGTCGGCTCGCTGCCCGTCGTGGAGGGGGGCGACAACAAGCGCATCGTCGGGATCATCACCGACCGCGACCTCGCGCTCGGCGTCATCGGCGAGGGCCGCTTCGACGCGCGGGTGGGCGACGTGATGACGCCGAACCCGAGCACCGTCCGCGAAACCGACGACATCGAGGCCGTGAGCCGGCTGATGGCGGACGAGCAGATTCGCCGCGTGCCGGTCGTGGATGAGCGGGGCGCCGTGGTCGGCATGATCGCCCAGGCCGATCTCGCGCTGGCGGAATCGGGGGTCACCGACCGCGCGGTGGGCCAGGTGGTCGAGCGGATTTC
>JBLNHD010000128.1:0-3131 GCA_050268825.1 Gemmatimonadota bacterium | reverse complement strand
CGGCGATCTTCACGCGCTGCGCCTCGCCGCCCGACAGGGTCGTCGATGACTGGCCCAGCGTGAGGTAGCCCAGCCCGAGGTCGTTCAGCACCTCTACCTTCCTGGCGATCGCCGGGATCGGTCGCGAGGTGGGCATGGATCCGGACGAGCCGATCGGCGTCCCGGAAGGGAAGGGCATCGAGCAGCACCGACTTGACCACGCTGAACACCGCGGTGTTGGCCCCGATGCCGAGGGCGAGCGTGATGATGACGAGCAGCGAGAAGAGCGGCGAGCGGAGCGCGCCTCGGATCCCGAATCGAAGGTCGTAGCCGAGATCCTCGAGTGGCCGGCTCCGGTACTCGTCCCGCGCCTTCTCCTTGTGCAGCTCGCGTCCGCCGAACGACACCATCGCCGAGCGCCGCGCCTCTTCGGCGCTCATCCCCTGCCGGATGTTCGCCTCGGTCTGCATCTCGATGTGAAACCGGAACTCCTCGTCGAGTCCCTGGTCCACGCTTTCCTGCCGCACGGTGCCGGCGAGCCGCCGCACCATCTCGCCGAATCGTCCCATCTGCCGCTCCTAGGTGGCCGACACGCCCAGCACGAGGTTGATCGCCGCCGACTGCCGTTTCCAGCTCTCCCGCTCCGCCGCGAGCTGCTTCCGGCCGGCGGCAGTGAGCGCGTAGTACCGCGCCCGCCGGCTGTTCTCCGTGATCCTCCAGGATGAGGTGATCCACCCTTTGCGCTCGAGCCGGTAGAGCGCAGGATAGAGTGACCCCTGATTCACCTGCAGCACCTGGTGCGACCAGTGGGCGATCCGCTCGGTGATTCCCCAGCCGTGCATCGGCTCGAGCTGGAGCGCCTTGAGCACCAGCATGTCGAGCGTTCCCTGCAGGAGATCCTCCCGCGCCTTCGGCGCCATCACTGCTCCTTTAGACGGTCGGAAGGAAGAAAAGAGTTGCTTCCCTAGATTGTCAAGAGGAGACATCAGCTGGTGCCTGCCGCCCGCCCGACGTAGACCTCGATCTCCGCGATCCGCTCACCGTCGAATCGCACGTACTCCGCCATGCGCATCGGCGGGCGCTCCACGCCGGCCGCGTTCTGGTGCTCATAGAGCACCACGAACTCCGGGCCGGCACCGAAAAGGCGCAGGTCCCGGGCCCAGGTCTGCCCCACGGAGGGCCAGATCTGCTCGAGCATGGCATCGCGTTCATGAAACTCCCCGAAGCTGCTGACGAAACGGAAATCCGGCGCGAGCAGCGCTCGAAGCCCCTCGAGATCACGCTCGCGGAAGGCGTCGTAGTAGCGATGGATCGCGGTTTCGTAGTCCATGGCACCTCCTTGGCGAGAGCGCTGCATGATGCCGAACCGCCCGTGGGCGCCTCAGTGTTCGTGCCGGATGCGATTCGGGTGAGGTGGCGGTGGCGCAGGCCAGCAGGGGCTCGAGCGGCGGGGCGGCGTGAGCGTGGCGGATGGTGGGGTCGCTGACGGGGATGACCAGGCCATGGATGCCCGTCGCCCTGGATTCTCAGCTGGCGGAATCCGCGGTGCCGTGGTTCGATCCCTAGCGGACTCCCATCTCCCGCTCGATGCGCACCCGCAGCGCCTCCATCCGGGGATCATCCCGGAGCGGTTCGAGCCCCGGCTCGTAGATCGTCGTCCGATGCGGCCAGGTCCAGCTCCCTTGCTGTTCGAGGACAGCGAACGCGCTGTCCCGCTCCCCGAGCGCGACCAGGGCGCGGGCCAACACCCCTGCATCTGCCGGCGGGACGGCGCGCACGCTGTCGAGCACCGCGCGGGCGGCCTTTTGATCGCCGACCGTGGCATGCACGAAGGCGAGCTCCGCGAGCCGGGGCGCGTCCGGCATCAGCGCGTGCGCCCGCCGCGCGGAGGCGACGGCCTCTTCGCGATCCCCCAGGTGGGCGTGCGCGCGCGCCTTCAGCATGTGACCCCCGACCCACTCCGGATTCAGCTCCAGCGCGCGGTTCGCATACTCCAGGGCGCAGTCCCAGTCGCGAGTGAGCGTGCAGTGCCAGCTGTAGCTGACGACGGTCATCGGCGCATACGGATCGAGATCGAGCGAGCGGCGTGACAGCCGGCGCGCCTCGTCGAGCCGGCCGAATCCCGGCAGCAGGAGGGAGTACCAGTGGAGCGCGCCCGCATGGTTGGGGTTGAGCGCGATGGCCCGCCGGAACTCCCGCTCGGCGCCGGGCCAGTTCTGCTGCCACCAGAGCGCGGTCGCGAAGGAGGTGTGCGCATCGGCCGACGCGTCGTCGAGCGAGATCGCGCGCTCCGCCGCCCAGACGTAGCGCCGCCGCACCTCCTCTTCCGGGGTGTCGACGTGGCGCAGCTGCCACTGGACGAGCAGTGCGTCGGCCAGGCCGGAATAGGCATCGCCATAGGAGGAATCCGCCGCGATGGCGCGTTCGAAGTACGCGATTGCCGCGACGACGTCCGCCTTCGTGCGCCGATTCCAGTGAAACCGCCCCCGCTGGTACGCCTCGAGGGCTGCGGCGTTCCTGGTGCCGCGCCGCACGATCGTCGCGCCGCCGGCGCCGCCGAACTCGAGCTCGAGCGCGCGCACCACGTCGCGCGCGATGCGCTCCTGCACGCCGAGGGTATCGTCGAGCTCGGAATCGTAGGTGTTGGCCCACAGCACGCGCTCCCGCCGCGCATCCACCAGCTGCGCCGTGACGCGGGCGCGATTGCCCGCCCGGCGCAGCGTTCCGTGCAGCACGTTGGCCACGCCGAGCTCGCGCGCAATCTCGGGAAGCGGCGCCACGGACGAGGCATAGCGCATCGCCGAGGTGCGGCCGATGACCGTGAGTCCGGGCACCGTCGCGAGTCCGGTGATGATCTCGTCGGTGAGCCCATCGCTGAAATAGTCGCGCTCGCCGGTCCCCGAGAGGTTGGCGAACGGCAGCACCACGATCGACCGCGCCGGCGCGGCGCGCGGCATGGCGAGCCAGGCAACGACGGTGAGGGAGAGGAGGACGATCGCGGCGGCGGCGAGGAATGAGCGGCCCCGTCCTCCCTTGTCCGCCCGATCCGCCGCGTCCGCCCGATCCGCCGCGTCCGCCTTGTCCCCCGCGTCCGCCGCCTCCGCCTTGTCCGCCGCGTCCCCCTTGTCCGCCACCCCTCCCGTCCTCCCCCC
>JBLNHD010000127.1:0-13214 GCA_050268825.1 Gemmatimonadota bacterium | reverse complement strand
CTTCCCGTCGACCCGATCGTAGAAGTTGATGCTCTGTCCGGTCCCGCCCCGGGCAGCCGTCCATTGCTCGTGAATCAGGCAGCCCTTCTCGCGCGCCGTGATGACGCTCGTGCCCGCTGGCTGTCCGCGCACGGTGACGTCCCACTCGCCAATCCAGAAGTCGAACTGCCGGTACTCCGCGCCGTCGCATGTGGGCTGGGGCGGCGGGTTCTGTGCCGCAGCCGGTGCCGAGCCGGCGGCGATCAACGCGCCGCACAGCACCATAGATCCCGGCCATCGCCTCTTTCGCATCGGACCTCCTGTGAGAGACATCCCATCCCTACGAGGGCCCCGCCTTCACGGAGTCATCCGGCCTGATGCCGGTGTCCTGCCGGCCCTCCGCGCGACCGCCCCATCTTCCGCCTTTCCCCACCCGCGCTACGTTTCCCCGATGCCTTCGCTCCGCGCCGCGCTGGTGCCTCTCGCCCTCCTGGCCGCCTCGTGCCTCCGTCCCGACGCCGGAGCGGATGGCGGCGTGGCCCCGCTCACGGTGGAACGGATCGCCGAGGGGACCGGCACCCGGCTGCAGGTGGTCGCGCCCGAAGGGGTCAAGCTGAGTGCCGCCGTGCAGCCCGTGCTCGAGCTCGACGACGGACGCACCGTCCGTTTCGAGAGTGAGGCCGTGAGCACCGACTCGCTCTACTTCACCGCCCCGCCGACCGGCTGGATCGAGGCCCGACCGGACGAGGTCCGCGGCGTCCTCAACGCCGGCATCTGCGACGAAGAGACCTCCACCTGCCGCCGAGTCACGGTGGAGATCTGACCGCGCAGCGTCTCCTCCTCCCCCTGCTGCTGGGTCTCGCCACCGCCCCCGCAGGCGCGCAGCGACCCGCCGCGCTTGCCGCTGAAGAAGCCGCCTTCATCGTCCGCCTCGGCACCGACACGGTGGCCGTCGAACGCTTCACCCGCACCGTGGCGCGGCTCGACGGTGAGCGGCTGCTGCGGTTTCCACGGACGTCCCTCGTCCGCTATGCGGCGACGCTCGGGACCGACGGCGCCATCACCCGTTTCGAATCCTCCGCGGTGCCGCTCGAGACCGACTCGACGCCCGCCTCCACCACGGTCGTGTTCGGGATGGACAGTGTCCGGGTGACGCTCGCGGGCGCCGACGGCACACGCGCGTATGCCCAGAACCCGGGCACCGCGGAAGTATCGATCTTCCTGCCGCTCAGTTTTGCCCTCTACGAACAGCTGGTGCGCCGCGTCATCGGCCGCGGATCGGACAGTGCGGACGCCGAGCTGATCTTTCCCGGCGTCTTCAACCCGCTCCCGGCGAGCGTGCGCCGCACCGCTCCCGACAGCGCCGTCATCGACTTCTTCGGTGCGCCCCTCCTCGTGCGCACCGATCGCGCCGGACGGATCCTCGGCGCGGACGGCTCACGCACGACGCAGAAGGTGACCGTGACGCGCGAGCGTCGCGTGGACGTGGTGGCGCTTGCGCACGCCTTCGCCGCGCGGGAGCGCGCCCAAGGCGCCATCGGGCAGCTGTCGCAACGGGACACGGTGCGCGCGGCGATCGGCGGCGCCGAGATCCAGATCGAGTACGGCCGGCCCCGCGTGCGGGGACGCACGATCATGGGTGGCGTCGTGCCCTGGGGCGAGGTCTGGCGCACGGGGGCCAATGCCGCGACCGGATTCACCACCAGCACGGACCTGGTGCTCGGCGGGGCCCCGATTCCCGCCGGGAGCTACACGCTGTATACGCTCCCCCGCCCCGACGGCGCCGAGCTCATCGTCAACCGGCAGACCGGCCAATGGGGCACCGAATACGACCCCTCGCTCGATCTGGTTCGCGTTCCGCTCACGCGGCGCTCGCTGTCCGCACCGGTGGAGGAGTTCACGATCGCGATCGACTCCACCGGTGGCGGCCGGCTCCGCTTCGCCTGGGAGCAGACCGAGTGGACGGTGACCCTGACCCCCCGCTAGACTCCGCCATGGCTTCCTTTCCGAATCTCACCGTCCTCGCGCACCCCCTCATCCAGCACAAGCTGACCCTCCTTCGCGACCGCGAGACGACGACGCGCGACTTCAAGCAGCTCGTCAACGAGATCGCGATGCTGATGGCGTACGAGGTGACGAAGGACCTGGCACTCGAGCCGGTCGAGATCGAAACCCCGCTCGAACGGATGACCGGCCGGCAGGTGGCCGGAAAGAAGCTGACCCTCGTCCCGATCCTGCGTGCCGGCCTCGGCATGGTGGATGGGGTGGCGCAGCTGATCCCCTCGGCGCGCGTGGGCCACATCGGGCTCTACCGCGACCACGATTCGCTCCAGCCGGTGGACTATTACTTCAAGATTCCGAGCGACGAGATGGAGCGCGACTTCTTCGTGCTCGATCCGATGCTCGCCACCGGCGGGTCGGCGGTGGCCGCGGTCGGCGCCCTCAAGCGGGCCGGGGCCAAGCGGCTCCGTTTCCTCTGCCTCGTTGCGGCGCCGGAGGGAGTGCAGCGCATGCTCGATGCCCATCCCGACGTTCCCATCTTCGCCGCCGCGCTCGACCGGCAGCTCGACGCGCGCGGCTACATCCTTCCCGGCCTCGGTGACGCGGGCGACCGGCTGTTCGGAACCCGCTGAGGCACGAACGATGGCACCGATCACGCTGACATTCTGGGGCGCCGCCGGGCAGGTCACGGGCTCCATGCACCTCCTCGAGGCGGCCGGCGCCCGGCTCCTCCTCGACGCGGGACTCTTCCAGGGGAAGCGCAAGGAAGCCGCCGAGCTCAACGCCAACCTGCCGTTCGATGCGCGCCGGATCGACGGTGTCGTGCTCAGCCACGCGCACATCGATCATGCCGGGCGGCTGCCGCTCCTCGTCAACCGCGGCTTCCACGGCCCCATCCACGCCACGGCCGCCACGCGCGACCTGTGTGCCGTGATGCTCGCGGATTCGGCGCACATTCAGGAGAAGGACTTCGAGTTCCTCGTGCGCCAGGAGCGCGCCGGGCCCGAAGCGGAGCCGCTCTACACGCTGCGGGATGCGGCCCGCACCCAGGAGCTCATGGTCGGCGTTCCCTACCGGCGCCTCCAGCACCTGCGCAAGCACGTCACCGTCGAGTTCACCGACGCAGGCCACATTCTCGGCTCCGCGAGCGTCGACGTGCGCATCACGGAAGGCACCCCGCACCGCCTGGTCTTCTCGGGAGACATCGGCCGCGCCGGCCTGCCGATCATCCGGGATCCGGACCCGCCGGCCGGACCGATCGACACGCTGATCATCGAGTCCACTTACGCCGAGCGCGAGCATGAGAGCGTGAGTGGCTCCGAGGAGCGGCTCGGGGAGCTGGTGCGGCGGGTCGCGGCGCGCGGCGGCAAGATCCTGGTCCCCGCCTTCGCCGTCGGGCGCACCCAGGAGCTGGTGTACGCGCTCAACGATCTCTTCCGCCATGGGAAGATCCCGCGGATCCCGATCTACATCGACAGCCCGCTCGCCATCGAGGCAACGACGGTCTTCCGCCTCCACCCCGACATCTTCGACCGCACCGAGCGGCTGGTGGAGGCGAACTCGCCGCTCTTCGACTTCTCGCTCGTGAACTACACGCGGGATGTCGAGGACTCGAAGCGGCTCAACAGCCTGCAGGGCCCCGCGATCATCATCGCCGCCTCGGGAATGGCGGAGGCGGGCCGCATTCTCCACCACCTCCGCAACCACGGCGGCGACCACCGGAACTGCATCCTCTTCGTGGGCTTCCAGGGCGAGCACACCCTCGGCCGCCGCATCCAGGACGGAGCCGACGTCGTGCGCATCTTCGGCGACGAGCACCCCATCCGGGCGGAGGTGGAAACCATCGGCGGGTATTCCGCGCATGCGGACCGGAACGAGCTGCGAGCCTGGGTCAAGCGCCTCGGCGGCCCCATCCGGCGAGCCTTCTGCGTCCACGGCGAGGGCAGCGCCCTCACCGCCATGGCCGGAATGCTGAAGGCCGAGGGCATTCCGGAGGTGCACGTGCCCCGGCATGGGGAGCGGTTCGTCCTGAGCCCGTAGCGGGGGAACGCTCTCCCGCTCTCCCGCCCACAGCCGTAACTTTCCCGGGTGCACCGCGTACTTCGCCGCACCCTCAAGCTCCTCGGCATCCTCGTCCTCGCGACCCTCATTGCCTATACCGTCTCGCTCGTGATGGTGCTGGTGGTGAGCCTCCAGGACCAGCGCCGGCCGGTGGACGCGATCGTCGTGCTCGGCGCGGCCCAGTACAACGGCCGGCCGTCGCCCGTCCTTCGCGCGCGGCTGGAGCATGCACGCCAGCTGTACGAGGAGGGCCTGGCCCCGTGGATCATGGTCACCGGCGGGTTCGGACGCGGGGACACGACGAGCGAGGCGGAAGTGAGCCGCCGCTGGCTCGCGGCCCGTGGTGTGCCCGATTCCGCCATCGTCGTGCGCCCGCGCGGAAAATCCACTTACGCCTCGATGACCGACGTTGCCGAGTGGCTGCACCCGAGGCGGCTCCGAACGGTGCTCCTGGTGAGCGACCCGTTCCACATGACGCGCCTCCGGTTCGAGGCCAGGCGCAACGAGCTCGAGGCCTATACCTCGCCCACGGAATCGAGCCCCATTTCGGACAATCCCAACCTCGAGCTGAGGTATCTCTTCTGGGAGGGACTCAAGGCGCCGGTGGCGTGGGTGCGGAGCTGGCGCTGGTCCCGGGGCGAAACTGCCGCATCGGCGCGACCGTAAAGCAGGGCACACTCAATACATAAGGAAAAGGGGTCAGGCATGAGATGGTCCGTTCGTCCCATCCGCGCGGCTTGTGCGGCGCTCGCGATCCTCGCGCCGGCTGCCGCCGCCCAGTCGGCATCCCCGCCGCCGTCCGCTCCGCTCGAGGTCCCGTACGTCATCGACACGCTCGACAACGGGCTCACGCTCATCGTCCACGAGGATCATTCCGCGCCGGTCGTGACGGTGAACGTCTGGTATCACGTCGGCTCGGGCGACGAGAAATTCGGCCGCACCGGCTTCGCGCACCTCTTCGAGCACCTGATGTTCATGGGCTCGCAGAACGCGCCGTATCCCGAGTTCGACCGCCGGCTCGAGGCCGCCGGTGCCAACAACAACGGCTCCACCAACGTGGACCGCACGAACTACTTCGAGTCGGGCCCGGCCAACGCGCTCCCGCTCATGCTCTGGCTCGAAGCCGATCGCATGGGGTGGATGCTTCCCACGATGGACTCCGCCAAGGTGGACCTGCAGCGGGACGTCGTGAAGAACGAGCGCCGGCAGGGCGTGGACAACCAGCCGTACGGCCGGGCCAACGAGACGATCATCGCGATGCTCTATCCGAAGGAGCATCCGTACTCCTGGCCGGTGATCGGCTCGATGACCGACCTCTCCGCCGCCTCGCTCGAGGACGTGAAGGATTTCTTCCGGCGCTATTACGCGCCCAACAACGCGTCCATCGTGGTGGCGGGAGACGTCGAGGCGGACTCGGTGAAGGCGCTGGTGCAGACGTACTTCGGCGCCATCCCGCGGGGCCCCGCGATCGAGCGGGCGCAGCCGGTGCCGGTCCGGCTGGCCGGAGACACCGCGGCCGTGCTCGAGGATCGGGTGCAGCTGCCGCGCCTCTACTACCGCTGGCACACCGTGAAGGGCTGGGCGACGGACGATGCCGCGCTGAGCCTCGCGGCCTACATCCTCACCGGCGCCAAGAACGCCCGGCTCACGCAGAAGATGGTCTACGACCAGCAGATCGCGAGCAGCGTCTTCGCGGGGCAGAACGGCAACCGCCTCGACGGTGACTTCGCGATCGTCGCGACGGCGCGGCCCGGCAAGGCCCTGCCGGAGCTGCAGCAGGTGATCGACGCCGAGCTCGCACGGCTTGCCGCGGAGGGGCCGACGGCCCGCGAGCTCGAGCAGGCCAAGAACTCGTACGAGTCGGGATTCCTCTCGAGCCTCGAGCGCGTCGGCGGCAAGGCCGACCAGCTCAACGCCTACTATTACGACATCGGCGAGCCGGACGGATTCCAGCGCGACCTCGACCGCTACCGCGCGGTGACCGCCGCCGACGTGCAGCGCGTGGTCCGCGAATACCTCTCCGGTCCGCGGGTCATCCTCTCGGTGGTGCCCGAGGGCAAGCGCGATCTCGCGGCCCGGCCGAGGGTAACCCCATGACCACGAGCAATCCGAAGGAGCGCTACGGCATGATGCAGGACCCACGACTTCGTTCCACGCTGCTGGCCGCCGTCCTCGGCACCGCGCTCTCGGCATGCGCCTCGAGCGCGCCGGAAACGGTTCCGGCTCCCGCCGGGCAGGCCGCCGCGGCCGGAACTCCCTCGAGCACGCAGGGCCCTGCGCCCACGACCCCCGCCGCCAATGCGACGGCACCGGCCCTCGGGCCCGCGCCGCAGCTCACCATGCCTGCCGTAGAGCACGATACGCTGCCCAACGGCATCCGGCTCCAGGTGGTGCGGATGTCCGAGGTGCCGCTGGTCAACGCGCGGCTCACGATCGCCACCGGCGCCCGCCTCGACGGCAGCCGGCCGGGCCTCGCCACCTTCACGGCCAACATGCTCGACGAGGGCGCGGGCACGCGCGACGCGTTCGCCATCGCCGCCGAGCTCGAGTACCTCGGTGCCTCGCTGTCGACGGGCGCCGGATGGGAAGCGACGACGATCGCCCTCAACGCGCCCAAGCGCACCTTTGCGAAGGCGATGGACCTGATGGCGGACGTGGTGCTCCGCCCGACGTTCTCCCGCGTGGACGTCGCGCGCCAGCGCGACCTGCGCCTTGCCGGCATCCTGCAGCAGCGCGACCAGCCGGGCGCCGTGGCGAGCCTCGTCTTTTCCCATGTCGTCTTCCCGGAGGGCCACCCATACCACGCCCCGATCGGCGGGGACTCGGCGAGCACCGCCACCCTCGATTCCGCGATGGTGCGCACCTTCTGGAATCGCGCTGCCGATCCGCGAAAGGCCACGCTCATCGTCACCGGCGACATCACGCTCGCGGAGGCGCGCAGCCTGGCGCTCGCACGCTTCGGAAGCTGGCGCGCGCCCGCACGACCGCTGCCCGCGCCCGCCACGCCCGCGGAGGCCCCGCGTCCCGAGACCCGCATCGTCCTCGTGGACAAGCCGGGTGCCGTGCAGTCGGTCGTGAGCATCGGCGCGCCCGGTGTCGACCGGCGCTCCGAGGACTACGCCGCGATCACGCTCATGAACACCATCCTGGGCGGCTCGTTCTCGGCGCGACTCAACGACATTCTGCGCGAGCAGAAGGGGTACACGTACGGCGCGTTCTCCGGATACTCGTGGCGCCCGCTCCCGGGACCCTTCTCCGCCGGTGCGCAGGTGCGCACGAACGTCACCGACAGTTCGCTGGCCATCTTCTTCACCGAGTTCAAGCGCATCCGCGAGGAGCCGGTGAGTGACGCCGAGCTGCAGCGCGCCCGTGCCTACCTGACACTCGGAGCGCTCACCGAGTTCGAGACCACCGGTGACGTCGCCGCCCAGCTCGCGGGGCTGAACGAATTCGGCCTTCCGCTCACCTCGATTCCCGAGGAGCTCGCGGCGATCTCGCGGGTCTCCGCCGCCGACGTGCAGCGGGTGGCCCAGAAGTACCTCGACCCGTCGCGGCTCACCGTCGTCGTGGTGGGCGATGTGGCGACGGTGCGGCCCGGACTCGAGGCGCTCGCGCTCGGCCCGGTCGAACTGCGGGACTTCCATGGAAACGAGGTGTCACGATGAAGCGCTCGAACACGCTCCTGATCGCCGCCGCCCTCGCGCTCCTGCCCGGCACGGGTGCGGCCCAGCAGCTGCGCGTTCCCACCGAGATGTTCAAGCTCGACAACGGGCTCACGGTGATCGTGCATGAAGATCACTCCGCACCGCTCGTGGCGGTCAATGTCTGGTACCACGTCGGCTCGGGCCGCGAGGTCGAGGGGCGGAGCGGATTTGCCCACCTCTTCGAGCACATGATGTTCCAGGGCTCCGAGAACGTGGGCGACGACAAGCACTTCGCCTACATCCAGGAAGCGGGCGGCACGCTCAACGGCTCCACCAACGCGGACCGGACCAACTATTACGAGCTCCTTCCGTCGAACTATCTCGAGATGGCGCTGTGGCTCGAGGCGGACCGCATGGGCTTCCTCCTCGGCGCGATGACGGAGGAGAAGCTCGCCAATCAGCGTGACGTGGTGAAGAACGAGCGACGCCAGAACTACGAGAACCGCCCGTACGGCATGAGCTTCATCCGGATGGGCGAGCTGCTCTACCCCGAAGACCATCCCTACCACTGGCCGACCATCGGCTACCAGGAAGACCTGACCGCTGCCTCGATGGAGGACGTGAAGAGCTTCTTCCGGAAGTGGTACGCGCCGAACAACGCGTCGCTGGTCGTGGCCGGAGCCGTCAAGCCGGCCGAGGTGCGGCGGCTCGCCGAGAAGTACTTCGGACCGCTCCCCGCCGGCGAGCCGGTGCCCGACCCGGCGCCGCGTCCCGTGCGCCTCGCGGCCGATGTGCGCGAAGTCCTCGAGGATCGCGTCACGCTGCCGCAGGTGAGCCTCTCCTGGCCCGCCGTGGAAGCGTGGCACGCGGACGACCCCGCGCTCGACATGCTCGCGAACGTGCTCGGTCAGGGCAAGACGTCGCGGCTCTACGAGCGGCTCATCTATCGGGACCAGGCCGCGCAGAGCGCGTCGGCCAGCTACGGGGGCCGCGAGCTCGCCGGCGCATTCCAGGTGACGGTCACCGCGCGCGAAGGGACCAGTCTTTCGCAGATGGAGCGCGCGGTCTACGAGGAGATCGGGCGCCTCGCCACCGAGGGGCCCACCGAGGAAGAGCTGACGGCGGCGAAGAACGGCGCGGAGGCCTCGTTCGTGATGTCGCTCGCCTCGACGCTCGGCAAGGCGGACCGCCTCAACTCCTACTACACGTTCCGCGGGGAGCCGGACCTCTTCAACGAGGATCTCGCCCGCTTCCGCGCGGTCACGGCAGACGACGTGCGCCGCGTGGCGCAGGCGTACCTGGTGAACAAGCCGCACGTGATCCTGTCCACCGTACCTGCCGGGAAGCGTGAGCTCGCGGCACAGCCGATGGAGGTGACCCCATGAGCGCCATGCGCACCCGGCCGACTCGACTCCTGGCCGCCGCGCTCGCCGCGGGCGCGCTCGGCATATGGCAGCCGCGACCACTGGCGGCACAGGCGCTCGACAGGTCGGTCCGGCCGGCGCCGGGCCCGCTGCCGACCGTGCAGACCCCGAACGTCGTGAAGCGCTCGCTCCCGAACGGGCTCCAGGTCTGGACCGTCACCCAGCGCGAGCTGCCGACGATCAACGCCTCGCTCGTGATCCGCGCCGGCGCCGTGCACGACGGCGACAAGGCGGGCCTCGCCTCCATGACTGCGAGTGTGCTCGACGAGGGCACGTCGCGTCATTCGTCGCTCGAGTTCGCGCGCGCCGTGGATGCGCTCGGCGCCAACCTCGGCGCGTTCGCGAGCGACGAGCGCACGACGGTGACGCTCTCGACGCTCAAGAAGACGGGCGATCAGGCCTTCACGCTCATGGGTGAGCTCGTCACGCAGCCCGCCTTCGCAGCCGAAGAGATCGAGCGGGACCGGAAGTCCCGCCTGCAGTCGCTTCGCCAGCAGAAGGACCAGCCGACGACGATCGCGTCCAACACGTTCGCCGCGAAGGTCTACGGCGCCGGACATCCATACGGCCGGCCCGGAAACGGAACGCCGGAGTCGATCGGCGCGATCACGCGCGAGGACATCGCGGCCTTCTATGGCTCGTTGTACCGGCCCAACAACGCCGTTCTGGTGATCGTGGGCGACGTGACCGCCGACGAAGCCGTCGCGCTGGCCACCAAGGCGTTCGGCAGCTGGGAAAAGGGCGAGGTGCCGGCGTCGGTCGCCGCCATTCCTCCGCGGCCCGCTGCGCGCGCCGCGGCAGTGTACCTGGTGGATAAGCCGGGTGCAGCGCAGAGCGAGATCCGTATCGGTCATCCCGGCGCCGCGCGCTCCACCAATCCCGACTACTATGCGCTGCAGGTGCTGAACACGATCCTCGGCGGGCAGTTCTCGAGCCGGATCAACCTGAACCTGCGCGAGAGCAAGGGCTACACGTACGGCGCCCGCAGCGGTTGGACCTTCGCGCGGGGCGATGGCCCGTTCGTGGCCAGCGCCGGCGTCTTCACGGCCAAGACCGACAGCTCCCTCGTCGAATTCCTGCGCGAGCTGCGGGATATCCGGGCCGGCCGCCCCGTGACCGAGGAGGAGGTTGCCTTCGCCAAGCGCACGATCGTGCAGGGCTATCCCCGTGCGCTGGAGACGAACGCCGGCGTGGTGAACCAGCTCGCCGATCTTGCCTTCTTCGGCCTCCCCGAGGCGGAGATGACGAATTTCCTCACGCGCGTGCAGGCCGTGAAACCCGCGGACGTGACGCGCGTGGCGCGGCGGTACCTGCAGCCCGATCAGTTCACGATCGTGGTGGTAGGAGACCTGTCGCAGATCCGGAGCGGCATCGAGGCCCTGAATCTCGGGCCCGTCACCGTCCTCGACGCCGATGGAATGGCGCTGAAGTAGCAACTCCCGGCCCTGGGCGGGGCGGCTCCGGCCGCCCCGTTCCATTCCCGGCCGCTCTCCGTATCATCGGCCCCCGCCCTTTCATGGTCTCCCATGCCTCTCATATCGACGGAACGTGTCTATACCGGCCGCATCGTCAACCTGAACGTCGATACCGTGGCGTTTCCCGACGGCTCCACCGGCCAACTCGAGATGCTGCGGCACCCCGGCGCCTCCGCCATCGTGCCCTTTCTCGATGATCCTGCCTCGGTCGATCCGCGCATCGTCCTCATCCGCCAGTTCCGGCACGCCGCCGAGGGCGACATGTGGGAGATTCCTGCGGGACGGCTCGACCCCGGCGAAGAGCCCGAGGCCTGCGCCCGCCGCGAGCTGCGCGAGGAGACCGGCTTTTCCGCGGTGGAGTGCCGGCGGCTCGTCACCATCTACACCACGCCCGGGTTCACCGACGAGCGCATTCATCTCTTCCTCGGCACCGGACTCCGCGCGGGTGATCACGCCCGGGAGGCCGACGAGTTCGTCGAGGTCCACGAGGTGCCCTGGTCCGAAGCGCTCCGGCTGGTGCAGGACGGCCAGATTTCCGATGCCAAGACGCTCTCCGCGCTGCTCTTCACCGAGACGTTCCTTCGCCGCGGCAGCCGCGCGGCAGCGGGTTATTAAAAGCCGTTCCCCGCGCTAACATTCGTCATGCCGTCCCGCACGACCCGGGAGTTCCTGAGTGCCCTCAAGAAAGGGGAGTTCGAGCGCGCCTACTACCTCTACGGGCCCGAGGAGGTCCTCAAGGAGGAAGGGCTCCGCTACCTGATCGAGCGGGCGGTGGACCCGGCCACACGCGACTTCAACTTCGACCTGCGATCTGCGGGCCAGCTCGATCCGGAATCGGTGGAAGCGCTCTGCAATACCGTCCCGATGATGGCCGAGCGTCGCGTCGTCGTGATCCGGGACGTGGAGCAATGGAAGCGCAAGACCAAGGCGCGCAACGCCTTCCTTGCCTATCTCGAGCGCCCCTCTCCCGAGACGGTCGTGGTAATGGTGCAGGGCGCAGCCGAGGACATCGAAGACAAGGAGCTGGCCAGGCGCGCAGTGAGCGTCCACTTCGGCCCGCCTACGGCCGCGGAGGCAGCGAAGTGGCTGGACCGGAAGGCGGCTGCCAGCGGGATCCGCTTCGCACCCGGGGCTTCCGAGCATCTCATCAAGTGCACCGGCGGAGATCTCGGCGCGATCCGGCTCGAGCTGGAGAAGCTCTCCGCCCTCGCCGGGGAAACCCCGATCACGGCGGAACAGGTCGGCGACCTCGTCGGCATCCGGCACGGGGAGACGCTTTTCGACTGGCGTGACGCGGTCATGGAGGGCGATGCGGGCCGCGCGGTGCGGCTGCTCGAGCGCGTGCTCGACCAGCCCGGAATGAGCGGCGTGAAGCTCGTCTCGCTCCTCGGCACCACGCTCGTGGGCCTGGGCGTCGTCCGGGCGGCGCTCGATGCGCGTTCCCGCGGCGGGGCGCTCGACCGGGTGGCGTTCGATGCCCTGCGGGGCGCCCGGCCGTTCGGCCTCCTCCCGTGGAAGGACGAAACACTCCGCTGGGCGCAATGGGCGCCGAAATGGCCGGCGCCCCGGCTTCGCGATGCCGTGCGTGCGTCGCTCGAGACCGATCGCTCGCTCAAGAGCACGACGCTCTCGGGGGAGCGGGCGCTCCTGGCCGACCTCGTCATGCGGCTGACGATCGGAGAAAAGGTAGGAGCATGACTACGCGACGGAAGGACGGAATGATGGAAGGCCGGCGGTCACTCGGAATTCGCAGGGCGTCGCTTCTGCTCGGCCTGCTGGCGCCCGCCCTGGTGCCGGCGTCGACTCACGCACAGGCCGACGCACGAGTCGTCGCCGCCGTGCGGCAGGCGCAGGAGGGCTCGGGCGACTCGGCACGCGCGGCGCTCTCCCGCCTCCTCCAGGCGACCCCGGCCACCGATTCACTCTATCCCGAGATCCTCTTCGCAACCGCGCTCATCTCGCCGACCGCGCAGGAGATGCAGCGCAACCTGCAGCGCGTCGTCGTCGAGCACGCCCTCTCGCGCTGGGCCGACGATGCGCTCCTCAAGCTCGCGCAGCTCGAATATGCCAGCGGCAATCTCCCTGGCACCGTGCGCCAGCTCGATCGCATCCGCTCCGATTTCCCCCGCTCGGACGTGCTGGGCCTCGCGGCCTTCTGGGCTGCGCGCGCGCATTTCGACCTGCGCGACGAGCGCTCGGCGTGCCGCTGGATCGGAACCGGACTCGCGGCCACTCCCGCGGAAGCCACCGACGTGCGCGCCCAGCTCGACGCCTTTGCGCGGCGCTGCCCGGGAGACCTGCTCGCCGCAGGGGCAATGGCGGCCCCGCCGCGTTCACCTGCCGCTCAGGTTGCGGTGGCGCCGGTGACGCCGGCCCCGAGCGTCACGCCTGCAGCCGAGCCGGTCGCGCCGGATACCACGCCTCCCGCACCCGCCGATACGATCCGGCTCACACCGGAAAGGCCCGTCAGCGAGCCGGCCCCCGCCGAGCCGCCCCCGGCGGCGACCGAGTCCGCCGTCGAGCCGACGCCGGCGTTCCGCGTCCAGGTCGTCGCGGCGACCACGCAGGGCGCCGCCGATGCCGCAGTCGCACGGCTCCAGCGACTCGGCTTCCCGGCGCGGATTGCGCGC
>JBLNHD010000126.1:0-3343 GCA_050268825.1 Gemmatimonadota bacterium | reverse complement strand
CCCACCATGTTCTCGGTCACGTACACCGGGACGAACTTGTTCCCGTTGTGCACCGCGAAGGTGTGGCCCACGAACTCGGGGAGGATCGTGCTCGCCCGGCTCCAGGTCTTGACGACCTTCTTCTCGTTCCGGCTGTTCAGGACCTCGACCTTCGTGCGGAGTGCGTCCTGCACGAACGGGCCCTTCTTGACGCTGCGTGCCATTACTTGGTCGCCTTCCCGCGCTTGCGGCCGCGCACGATGTGCTTGGTCGACGCCTTCTTGGTGTGCCGGGTCTTCCGGCCTTCCGGCTTGCCCCACGGAGAGACCGGCGGACGGCCGCCCGAGCTCTTCCCTTCACCACCGCCGAGCGGGTGGTCCACCGGGTTCATGGCGACGCCACGGACCTTCGGACGCTTGCCGAGCCAGCGGCTCTTGCCGGCCTTGCCGACGCTCAGGAGCTCGTGCTCCGAGTTGCCGACCTCGCCGACCGTGGCGAGGCAGCGCGCGTGCACCCGCCGCATTTCCGTCGAGCGCAGGCGGAGGGTCACGTAGTCGCCCTCCTTGGCCACCACCTGGGCGCTCGAGCCGGCCGTGCGGATCATCTGCCCGCCCTTGCCGATCTTGAGCTCCACGTTGTGCACCGCGGTGCCGAGCGGCATCTCGCCGAGCGGGAGGGCGTTGCCCGTCCGCACGTCGGAGCCGGGGCCCGAGACGACCGTGTCGCCCTGGGCGAGGCCCTTCGGGTGCAGGATGTAGCGCTTTTCGCCGTCGGCATAGACGATGAGGGCGATGCGCGCGCTCCGGTTCGGATCGTACTCGATCTCGGCGACGCGGCCCGGCACGCCGAACTTGTCGCGCTTGAAGTCGATCCGGCGGTACTGCTGCTTGTGGCCGCCGCCGCGATGCCGGCTCGTCAGGTGCCCCTGGTTGTTGCGGCCGCCGGTCTTCTTGAGCGGCTCGAGCAGGGACTTCTCCGGCGTCGAGCGCGTGATCTCGTCGAACCCGGCCACCGAGCGGAACCGCGTGCCCGCCGTCATCGGACGGAACTGTCGAATGCTCATCTCAGCCCTCGAACACGGCGATCGAGTCGCCGTCCTTGAGCGTGACGATCGCCTTCTTCCACCGCGCGGTGGTGCCGCGCGTGCGACCGCGGGTGACGGCATGGCGGCGCATCTGCATCGTGCGCACGTCCGTGACCGTCACGCCGAACATCTTCTGGAGGGCGTCCCGGATCTGGTACTTGTTGGCCAGCGGGTGCACCTCGAACGTGTATTCCTTCTTCGTCTGGTACGCGCCCGAGCTCTTCTCGGTCACCACCGGACGGATCACCACCTCGTGCAGCGTGGGCATTACTTGCCCCCCTTCTTCTTGGGCGCAGGCTTCTTCGCCGACCGGGTGGCCGACTTCTTGGCGGCCTTCTTCTTCGGCGCGGCCTTCTTCGCGGCCTTGGTCTCGGACTTCTTCGCGGCCTTGGCCGCCTTCTTCGTGGCCTTGGCGGCCTTCGCGGCCGCGGGGCGCGAGGCGGCCTTCGCCGTGCGCCGCGTCGGCTCGGCGGCCGGCTCGTCGGTCACCTCGGGCTCGACGCCCGTGAGTGCCGCTTCCTCGACGACGACCTTCTCGGACCAGAGGATGTCGTACGCCGACGCGTCGGCGTAGTTCATGACCTGGACCGTCGGAAGGTTCCGGCCGCTCAGGTACACGTTCGGGTTGTGCCCGTTCGTGAGCACCAGGACCTTCGCCTCTTCGGCGCCGACCTTGCCGAGCAGCTCGGCGAGCCGCCGGGTCTTCGGCGCATCGAAGGAGAGCCGCTCCACCACGAGGAGGTTGTCCTCACGCGCGCGGGCGTTGAGCGCCGAGCGCCGGGCGAGCTGGCGGACCTTCTTCGGAATGCCCGTCGTGTAGTCCCGCGGCTGCGGGCCGAACACGATGCCGCCACCGCGCCAGTGCGGCGCGCGGGTCGAGCCCTGGCGGGCGCGGCCGGTGCCCTTCTGCTTCCACGGCTTCTGGTTGCCGCCCGAGACCTCGCTGCGCCCCTTGGTCTTCGCGGTGCCCTGACGCTGGTTGTTCAGGTACACCTTGACCGCCTGGTGCAGCACGTCCTCGTTGACGGTGCCGTCGAACACTTCGGCCGGGAGCGCGAACTTCGTGTCGCGCTTCGCGCCGGCCGGCGAGTAATGGAGCGCCTCAATCATGGCGGCTCGGGCCTCCCTGCTTGGCCACGGTGACGATGCCGTTCTTCGAGCCGGGAATGGCGCCCCGGACGAACAGCAGATTCCGCTCGGCGTCGATCTTCACGACCGAGAGCCCGAGCTCGGTGTGCCGCTTGGCCCCATGGTGGCCCGGCATCCGCTTCCCCTTGATGACGCGCGACGGGTCGGTGCCCGGCCCGATCGAGCCCGGCTTCCGGTGCCGCGTGTTGCCGTGCGACGCGGGCCCGCCGCCGAAGCCGTGGCGGTGCACCACGCCCTGGAACCCGCGGCCCTTCGTCGTGCCGGTGACCTTGACGAGCTCACCCGGCGCGAAGATGTCCACCTTGACCTCGGCGCCGGCCGCCGGCGCATCGCCGGCCACCGCGAACTCGCGCACCACGGCCGGGGCCGCGTCGAGGCCCGCCGCCTTCGCATGGCCCAGCTCCGCCTTGCTGCTCCGGCTCGCGCGCCGCGCGCCGAAGCCGAGCTGCACCCGGCCGTTGCCGGTGCGCACGACGCGGCAGGGGCCCGCCTCGATCACGGTCACGGGGACCGCGCTGCCGTCTTCCGCGAAGACCCGGGTCATCCCGAGCTTGCGGCCAATGAGTCCGGTCGTCATCTCAGCCGACCTTGATCTCGACGTCCACGCCCGCCGGAAGATCCAGCTTGGTCAGGGCGTCCATCGTCTGCGGACGGGAATCATTGATGTCGAGCAGCCGCTTGTGCGTGCGGAGCTCGAACTGCTCGCGGCTCTTCTTGTCCACGTGCGGGCTGCGGAGCACCGTCCACCGCTCGGTCTTCACCGGGAGGGGGATCGGCCCCGACACGCGCGCGCCGGTCTTCTCGGCGGTGCGCACGATGTCCGCCGCGGCCTGGTCGAGCACCACGTGGTCGAACGCCTTGAGGCGGATGCGGATCTTCTGGGCCATGCTGTCTCTCGTTTCGTTGGTAGAGGCCGTAATCGGTACGGCGTGCCCGTGTTACTTCAGGATCTTGGTGACGACGCCGGCGCCGACGGTGCGGCCGCCCTCGCGGATCGCGAAGCGCAGCCCCTCGTCCATGGCGATCGGGATGATCAGCTCGATCGTCATCTGGATGTTGTCCCCCGGCATCACCATCTCCACTCCCGCCGGCAGCTCCACCGACCCCGTCACGTCCGTCGTGCGGAAGTAG
>JBLNHD010000125.1:0-5514 GCA_050268825.1 Gemmatimonadota bacterium | reverse complement strand
GGGCCGGAGGCCGAGCACGACCACCGTATCCATGCCCGGACGGATCACCTGAAAGGGCGTATGCCTGACCGGCCCGTCACCTTCGGCGAATACGATGCGGGCGGAGTCTCCCCCGGACGTGACCAGCTCGATGAACGCCGAGAGTGCGTTGGCCGGGTTCGGCAGGACGACAGTGGCGCCGATTGCCGGCGGGGGCTCCGAGGGGCCGGCACCGTCGTCGCTTTCGCAGGCCCCGAGACAGACAGCAAATGCCCAGCCCCTTCGACACAGCATCAGAGGCCGACACCGTACAGCTGGATCTGCAGGGTGCCCCCAGGCATTGCGCTGATGCCGAGGGACCCGAACCGCCCGCCTGCGGACGTGGGCTCGAAGCGCACCGCGATGGTGCAGAAGCCGCCGGGCGCGAGCACCGTCCCCGCACAGGTATCGCTGAACTTCTCGAACACGAAGCCGGAGATCTCGGTTTCGAGCGTGCCCGTCGGCGTGGCGCCCGTATTCGTGATCACCACGGTGCTCGACGCGCTCGCCGTCCCGACCGGCGTCGGTGGGAACTCGACCCCGGAGACGCTGGGGTGAAGCCCTACACCGCTTCCCGATAGTCCGAGCGCCCCGGAGTGCCCGGCCGCATCGATATGGAACTCCGCCCCATCCGTGCCGACGAAGGTCGGACTGAACCTGATCGAGACCGAGCAGCTGCCACCGGCCGACAGCGACACGCCGTCGCAGGTATCCGCCGACAGGGTGAAGGTCGCCGATGGGTAACAGCCGTAGTAGTAGTAGTCGCAGACCAGGACGCTGGTGTTCAACGGGCCGGTCGCCGCGGGTCCGGGGTTCGTGACCGTCACGGACTGCGAGACGCTCGCACCGATGAGCGTCGTCGGGAACGTCAACGAACCGCCGGGGACCAGGGTGAGGGGGATCGGCGGTGCCGGCGCGGCAAGTCCCTCACCTGAGAGGATGATCGCGACGCTGCTGCCGAGCGGATCTGAAATGCTCACCGAAGCCGAGCGGGTTCCGGTGGCGAGCGGCGAGAAGGTCACGGTGAGCGAGCACGCGGCGCCGGCCGCCAGGTTCGGATAACATCCGTCGGTCACGATCTGGAAGTCGGGTGGATTCGCGCCCCCCAGCTGCACACCGAGCGGGCCGGAGGCCTGCGTCCCGACGTTGCGGATCACGAACGTCGCTCCCGGGCTGGAGCTTCCGACCATTACGCCCGAAAAAGTGTGGCTTCCCGGCGGGGAGACAGTTAGGGTCGTGGGGTGCCTGGCCACGCCCAGGAGCTGAACGCTGCGGCTCGGGGCCGATACGCCGGCAACCGACAGCGTGGCCCCAAGCGATCCCTCCACCTGCGGGGCAAACCGGATGTCGATGGCGCAGCTTGCGCTGCGCTCGAGCGACGCCAGGCTGCAGAGATCGCGCGTGATGGTGAACGCCGAGGCGCCCCCGCCCGTGACGGATACGCTCAGCGCGCCGGTGGCGATGACCGCGGTATTCCGGACGAGGACCGTCTTCAGCGCACCGGTCTGGCCGACGGCCACTTCGTCGAACCTGACGACGGTCGGTGAAAGACTGAGCCCGGAACTCGACCCTGTTCCGCTCAACGTTGCCGTCGCCCGCTCGCCCTCTGCGCCACTCACCGTGAGCAGGGCCTGGCGGAGGCCGGAGGCGCTGGGAATCACCTCCACCTCGATCGTGCAACTGCCGCCGCCAGCCAGCCGGAGCCCGGAGCAGAGATCCCTGACGAGCACGAAATCGGAGGATGACTGGCCGCTCAGCGCGACGGAGATCGTCCCGGTGCTGGAGGATCCCGAGTTCGAAGCCGTGATCGCGAGCACCGGGCTGCGCGCGCCAATGGCGAGTGCGCCGAAATTGTGCGTCGCGACGGACAGCGTCAGCGTCGAGTCGTTGGGCTCGAACCGGTCCGAACCGCATGCGGCCGCGAGGAGCGCGGCGGCGAGCGGCGCGAGGAGCCAGCGGGAGACACGCGACGGTCGGGTCTGGATGGCGGCGGCGGGGAAGGCGGTTGCGGATCGATCTGCGCCGACCCGGCGATCGAAGAAGCACATGAGGCGGCTCCGAGGATTTCCGGAGTGAGACGGACCGCGGCGGCGGGATTGCTCGGGCGGCAGCCGGGCCGAATCCGCGCTCGTCCAGTCGGCACCGCGGTCGGCGTCGGGCGGTACCTGGGCGTTGGCATTTCGAGCCCGCCTCGGAGCGTGCCGCGCATATCATCACGCATGGCCGATACCGAGCTTCCCGACCTTCCGCGCGAGCGTCTCTGGGCGCTCGGCCCTGCGGCGCTGACGGCCCGGGAACTTCTGGCCATCCTCCTCGGGACCGGGAACCGAGACGTCGGCGTCGGTGTGCTCGCGGGCCGCCTCCTCGAGGCGCAGGATGGGTCGCTCCGGCGCCTCGCCTCCCGGCCGCACGGCGAGTTCCTTCGATCGCCGGGGATCGGCCCGACCAAGGGGGCACGACTCGTGGCTGCCTTCGAGATCGGCACGCGGCTCGCACTGGAAGCGCGTCCCGCCCTCCCCCGCATCCGGGAGCCGGAGGACATCGTGCGCCGCTTCTCCGCCCGCCTTCGGGATCTGCAGGTCGAGGAGTTCCACCTTCTGGCGCTGGACAGCCAGAGCCGCGTGCTGCGGGAGGTGCTCGTCACCCGCGGCCTGCTCAACAGCTCGCTGGTGCATCCCCGCGAGGTCTTCCGGCCGGCCATTGCCGAAGCCGCCGCCGGGATCATCGTCGTGCACAACCACCCGAGCGGCGATCCCACGCCCTCGGCGGAGGACCGGGCGGTCACCCGCCAGCTCGTCGCCGCCGGTCAGTTGCTCGACCTTCCGCTCTACGATCACGTCATCATCGCCGGAGACCGCTTCACGAGCTTTGCCGCGAGCGGCCTGCTGTAACGGAAGCCACGGTCGCGTCGGCAGTTGACGGCGTCCGGGCGGGGCGGCATCCTACGGGGTGCAGATGCCCCTGACCCGTCGCTCCGCCGCTTCCGGCCCCGGACCGGCGCCCGATCCGGCCAACTTCCGGACGGCGCTTGCGCGCCACGCGGACCGGCTCGATCTCGACCTGATCGAGCGGGCCCTCGCCTTCAGCGCATCCGCCCACCGCGGGCAGAAGCGGATGTCGGGGGAGGACTTCGTCTCGCACAGCATCGCGGTGGCGCAGATCCTGGCGGAACAGCTCCTCGACAGCACCTCGATCGTCGCGGCCCTTCTCCACGACGTCGTCGAGGACTCCGATGTCACGACTGCCGACATCGAGCGCGAGTTCGGCGGCGAGGTGGCCGGGATCGTCGACGGGCTCACCAAGATCGCGCACCTCACCTTCCGCTCCTCGGCGGAGGAACAGGTCGAGAACTACCGCAAGCTCCTGCTCTCGATTGCGCGCGACGCGCGGGTGATCATCATCAAGCTCGGCGACCGCCTGCACAACATGCGCACGCTCGAGCACCTCCCGCCCGAGCGGCGCTCCCGGATCGCGCTCGAGACGCGCGAGATCTACGCGCCGCTGGCGCACCGCTTCGGCATGGCGGGAATGAAGGCGGAGCTCGAGGACCTGGCGTTCAAGTTCCTGGAGCCGGAGGAATACCGGGAGCTGGTGCAGCAGGTGGCGTCGAAGCGCGCGGCGCGCGAGCAGCTCATCACGCGCCTGCGCGGGCCGCTGGAAGAAGAGCTGCGGCGGGCGGGCATCGAGTGGTTCGAGATCACCGGGCGGCCCAAGCACCTCTGGTCCATCTACCAGAAGATGCGGAAGCGAGGCAAGGCCTTCGACGAGATCTACGACCTCATGGCGGTGCGCGTCCTGGTTCGCTCGGTGCCGGACTGCTACCACGTTCTCGGCATCATCCATCACAACTGGACGCCGCTCCAGGAGCGGATCAAGGACTACATCGCCAGTCCGAAGTCGAACGCCTACCAGTCGCTGCATACCACGATCTTCGGGCCGGGCGGGCAGCTCTTCGAGGTGCAGATCCGCACGCTCGAGATGCACCGGACGGCGGAGTACGGTATCGCGGCGCACTGGGTGTACAAGGACGAGCACCCGGCGGACGAGCTCGACCAGCAGCTCGGGTGGTTCCGCCAGCTCCTCGAGCTGCAGCAGGACACGCACAGTCCCGAAGAGTTCCTCGAGTTCCTGAAGATCAATCTCTATCAGGACGAGATCTTCGTCTTCACCCCGCAGGGCGACGTGAAGCGGCTCCCGAAGGGCGCGACGCCGATCGACTTCGCGTTCATGGTGCACACCGAGGTGGGCCTCAAGTGCCAGGGCGCCAAGATCAACGGCCGGATCGCGCCCTTGCATCGCGAGCTCAAGAACGGCGACACGATCGAAATCCTGACGGGGCCCTCCGCCCGCCCGAGCCGCGACTGGCTGGCGCATGTGCATACCGGCCGGGCCAGGCAGAAGATCAAGCAGTGGGTGCGGCACGAGGAGGAGACGATCAGTCTGGCCCTCGGCCGGGAGATCCTGGCACGGGAGGTCCGCCGCCGCCGGCTCGAGACGCCCGACGAGGCGCGACTGACTCGCGCCGCCGCGACCCTTTCCCTCGCGGACGCCAAGGGGCTGGAGGTGGCCGTCGGCCGCGGGGATGTGGCGATCGGGCAGGTGATCCGCGCCCTCTATCCCGATCTTCCGTCGGACGAGCTGAGCGAGCAGAAGCCGACGGTGTTCGGCCGCGTCATCGACCGGATCCGGCTCGGGCGGGGCATCAAGGTCCAGGGTGCGGACGGCCTCATGGTGCGTTACGCGCAGTGCTGCCAGCCCGTACCCGGGGACAAGGTCGTCGGCTACGTCACGCAGGGGCGCGGCATTTCCATCCACCGCGCCGACTGCCCGAACCTGCTGACGCTCTCCGCCTCGGAGCGCCGGGTGGACATCGACTGGCAGGAGACGGCGGGCGAGTCCTTCGCGGTGCGGCTCATCCTCTCCGGCGAGGACCGGCGGGGTCTCTATGCCGACATCATGCAGGCGATCAGCCAGAGCGGCACGAACATCCGCTCCGCGGACATCCATACGAAGGACGGCACCGTGTTCGGGAACATCTTCGTCGAGGTGGACAACCTCACGCACCTCGCCAAGGTCCTGAAGGCAGTGCGCCGGGTAAAGGGCGTCACGGAGATCGAGCGGCGGGAAGCGCCATCGAGCCCCGGCGTCACCTGATGCCGGGATACTGGATCCTCAAGTCGGAGCCGTCCACCTACTCGTATGCCGATCTGGAGCGCGACGGCCGGACCGTCTGGGATGGCATCCGCAATGCGCAGGCGCTCATCCATCTGCGCACAATGAAGCAAGGCGACCGCGCCCTTTTCTACCACACGGGAGACGAAAAGGCCGTCGTCGGGCTCGCGCGCATCGCGAGCGATCCGTATGCCGACCCGCAAGGGTCGAACGACAGACTCGTCGTGGTCGACCTCGCTCCCGAGAAGCGGCTCCGACACTCGATTCCGCTGGCAGCCATCAAGGCCGACCCGGCGTTCGCCTCGCTGGGCCTCGTCCGGCACT
>JBLNHD010000124.1:0-12649 GCA_050268825.1 Gemmatimonadota bacterium | reverse complement strand
GGCGGCCTCATCTGGGCCCGGCGGGCGGCGGCAGGGTGGGAGGGGCAGGGCGTGAAGGCCACGGGCACGGCACTCCTCGAGGCGCTCGGCGGCAGGGAAGGCGACATGCTGCTGGCGGCGGTGGGGCCCGATGCGGCGACGTCCGCGGCGCTGCACACCGTGCGCGTGGCGCTCGCGCGCCGGCCGGAGGCGAAGAAGGTGACCGACCACGCATTCTGCTGGGTGGTCGACTTCCCGCTCTTCGAGCGCGACGCTGCGACGGGGGACCACGTGCCCGCCCACCATCCCTTCACCGCACCGCATCCGGACGACGCCGGACGGCTGGTCTCGGATCCGGCCGCCTGCCGGGCGCTGCATTACGATGCGGTGTACAACGGCAATGAGCTCGGGAGCGGCTCGATCAGGATCACCGACCGGGCCGTCCAGCAGCAGATCTTCAGCCTGCTCGGCATGCCGGCCGAGGACATCCAGCGCCGCTTCGGCTTCCTGCTGGACGGGCTGGCCGCCGGGGCGCCGCCGCACGGCGGCTTCGCACTCGGCTTCGACCGGATCACGATGCTGCTCGCCGGCGCGGCGTCGCTGCGCGATGTCATCGCCTTTCCGAAAACCACGGCAGCGCGCGCCCTCTTCGAAGGCGCGCCGACGCGGGTCGATCCCCGCGATCTCGACGCACTGCATCTCGGCTCGAAGGCGCCGGCATAGCGCGTCGCGGGCTCAGGAGGATTCTTGGCGGACGATTCGACTCACCGGCTTTCGACCGAGGGCGCCGATCCACTGCTGCTCGCCGGGGTCAATGATGCGAACATGCTGGAGCTGGAGCGGCTGCTGGGCCTGCGCGTCTCCTTCCGCGGCGATGCGCTGGCGCTGACCGGCTCGGCCGACCAGCTGGAGCGGGGCGTGCCCGTCGTGCAGGGGATGATCGACCTGGTGCGCATGGGCGAGGCAGTCACCGCCGACGACGTCAGCCGGCTGGTGGCCGAGGGGCCGATGGAACCGCCACCGGTCGCCGACGGGCGTATCGTGCTCCCCGGGCTCCGCCGCGCGATCGCGCCCAAGACGCAGGGGCAGCGCGAGTACCTTCAGGCCATCGCCGCGAACGACATCGTCGTCGGCATCGGACCGGCCGGTACCGGCAAGACCTACCTGGCCGTGGCGAAAGCGGTCGAGGCGCTGGCGCGGAAGCGGGTCAAGCGGATCATTCTGGCGCGGCCCGCGGTGGAGGCCGGGGAGTCGCTCGGCTTCCTTCCGGGCGACCTGCAGGCCAAGGTCGATCCGTATCTCCGCCCGCTCTACGACGCGCTCGAGGACATGATGCCGCACGATCGCGTGCAGCGCGCCCTCGAGAGCCGCACGATCGAGATCGCCCCGCTGGCCTACATGCGGGGGCGCACGCTGAGCGATGCGTTCATCATCCTCGACGAGGCGCAGAACGCCACCGGCGCCCAGATGAAGATGTTCCTCACGCGGCTCGGCGTGAACAGCCGGACCGTCGTCACGGGCGACAAGACCCAGATCGACCTCCCGCGGCGGGAGGAGTCCGGTCTCGTGCAGGTGGAGCGCGTGCTCCAGGGCATCGACGGCATCGCCTTCTGCTACCTGAACGAGGGCGACGTCGTGCGCCACCGGCTCGTGCGCGAGATCATCCGCGCCTACGCCGAGGACCAGAGCGGCTGATGCCCGACGAGCGCGCGCCCGAATCGGCGGAGCGGCGGGCGTCGTCCGCGGCGCGCTGGCGCTACCACGCGGTCCGCTGGGGACTGCTGCTGCTCGTCGCCTTCGCGACGCACCTCGCCTTTCCGACGCCCGACATCATCCAGATCCCGACGTTCAGCGTCGGCCAGCCGGCCGATCGGACGGTGGTGGCGCCGATCTCGTTCGTGGTGCGGAAGTCGGAGGAGGAGATCGGTCGCGAGGGCGAGGAGCGGGCGCTCGCGGTGCGCCCGGTCTACCGATTCGATGCGCAGGCCCGGGATTCCGCGGTCGCCGCGCTCAACCGCTTCCTGGCACTGGTGGACGCGGCCGCTCCGTCGGGCGCCGCCATCGTCGCTCGCGCCGGCGAGACCCGCTCGGTGAGCCTTTCCCAGGACGAGGCGCAGTGGCTGAGCGATCCGGGCAACCGGGCCAGCGTGCGCGACTCGCTCGTCAATTTCGTGAATGGGCTGCTCTCGAACGGGATCGCCGACGCGGGCACGGTGCGCGCGGAGCGGAGCGAGGTCATCGTGCTCCTCCGGAATGGCCAGGAGCGGCTCGTGCCCCGCAGCTCGCTGATCACGTTCTCCGACTTCGTCGAACGGTCGGACCGGGCGGCCGTTCCCGCCGAGGACGCCCTGGGCCAGCGCGTGTTCCGGCGCATCGCCGCGAGCTTCTTCCGCCCCACGATCGTCTACGACGCAGACCTGACCGAGAGCCGGCGCGGGCAGCTTCGCCTGAATGTGGACTCGCTGCGATTCCGCGTGGCGGCCGGCGAGCAGATCGTCGAGGCGGGGGACGGCGTGACGGTCGAAATCCGCGACAAGCTGCTCCACCTGCGCGAGGAGCTGCGGCGGCGGGGCACGCAGGGCTTCCTCGGGCGCACGCTCGTCGGGGCGCTGCTCACGAACGCGTTGCTGCTGGCACCCTTCTGGCTGCTGCTGATGCTCTACCGCCGCGAGAGCTACGCGCGGCTGCGTGAGATGATCGCGCTCTCGGTGCTCCTCGCGGTCGTCATCGCACTCTCGCGGCTCGTGGCGGGCGTCTTTCCGGAGCGACCCGAGCTCATTCCGGTGCCGCTCGCCGCGCTGATCATCGCGATGCTCTACAACGGGCGGGTGGCGGTGGTCGCGGCACTCACGCTCGCGGTGCTGGTCGGGGAGCAGTGGCTGATGCGACCGACGCCGGTCCTGTTCTTTGCCGTGGTCGGCGGCACGGCGGCCGCCATGAGCGTTCGGGCCCTTCGCCGCCGGCGCCGCCTTTACATCACGATCGGCGTGATGTCGCTCGCGTATGCCACCGCGTCGGTGGCGGCGGGGCTGGCGCTCGGGTGGACGACGCAGCAGACGGCAGTCAGCATGCTGGCCGGGTACGGCGCCGCGCTCGCGTGTGTGTCGATCGGCATGATCCTCCTGCCCTTCGCCGAATCGGCGACGCACCTGACCACGGACCTCACGCTCCTCGAGCTGGCCGATCCGTCGCGGCCCCTCCTCCGGCGGCTGGCCCTGGAGGCCCCGGGGACGTGGGCGCACAGCGTGTCGATGGCCAACCTCTGCGAGTCGGCGTGCTCGGGGATCGGCGCCAACGGGCTCCTGGCGCGCGTGGGCTGCTACTACCACGACATCGGCAAGCTGCAGCGGCCGCAGTTCTTCGTCGAGAACCAGGCGCGCGGCGCCAATCCGCACGACGAGCTCACGCCGGACGAATCCGCCGCGATCATCCGCGAGCATGTTGGCGCCGGCCTCGCGCTGGCCCGCGAGCACGAGCTCCCGCCGCTCGTGGCGGCGTTCATTCCCGAGCATCATGGAACCAGCGAGATCCGCTACTTCCTGCATCGCGCGAGTCTCGAGCGCCCGCCGTCGCTGATCGACCACGAGCTCTTCCGCTATCCGGGCCCCCGGCCGCGCTCGCGCGAGACGGCGGTGGTCATGCTCGCGGATTCGGTCGAAGCCGTGGTGCGCACGCTGCCCGCGCCCACCCCCGACACCGTGCGCGCCGCGATCAACGACGTGATCGCGCAGCGCATCGCGTCCGGCCAGCTCGACGATGCGCCACTCACGCTGCGCGACCTCGAGCGGGTGCGGGAGGAGTTCGCGCGTGTCCTGGGCGGTCACTTCCACCAGCGCATCGAGTACCCGAGCGGGTCGCCGGCGGCGACGCGCGTCTTCCGCTCGAGCCGCGAGGTCGCGGCGCGTGAGTGAGGTGAGCGTCGGCGGGCGGCCGCGGGCACTGCCCGACCCCACGGTGCGCAGGGTGGTCGAGCGGGTCCTCGCGGGCGAGCGCCGGGAGGCGCGCATCTCGGTGACGTTCGTCGGCCGGGAAGGCATGCGCCGCCTCAATCGCGCCTACAAGGCGCACGACCGGCCCACGGACGTGCTCGCCTTTGCGCTGCCCGGTCCCGGCGGCATCGTCGGCGACGTGTACGTCTGCCCCTGGGTGGCGCGGCGGGAGGCGGCGGCGCGCCGGGTTCCGCTCCGGCAGGAGCTCGTCCGGCTCGTGGTGCACGGAACGCTCCACGTGCTCGGCTACGACCATCCGGAGAACGGCCGCCGCGAGCGATCGCCGATGTGGCGGCGCCAGGAGCGCTACGTGGAAGCGCTCGCATGATCGACGTCCTCCAGCAGTTTCTCGCGCCGCTCATCATGCTCGGGCTCACGCTCTGGGCGGCGTGGATCGCGTTCGCGGGCGAGGCCGAGGCCGACGTGCCGCGCGTGATCGCCGGGCAGCTGCCGCTGGGTGCGGGTCAGCTGTCGGTGGCGCGGAGCCTGCACGTCGCGCACCTCGCGCTCCTGGCGCTGGCCGGCGTCGTCGCGGGCGGATCGGTGCTCTGGTGGATCCGCTCGCCCGGCGGCGCGCTGATGCGCCTGGTGATCGCGGTGTCCTTCGTCTGGGCGGTCGGGGACCTCATCCCCCGCCTCCTCGCCGCGATCGCGCCCGAGCTCACCGAGCCCGCGCGGAAGGCGGCGATCCGTTCGCTGACCCTCCTCCAGCCGCTCCTCCGCCTCGTCGCCTGGATCGACACGCGCCTCGCCCCCGACGCGCCGGACGAGGATCGCAAGGCGCTCGGCACCGCGCAGCGCGACATGCTCCTCGGCGTCTTCTCGCTCGCCGACATGACGGTCGCCGAAGTGATGACACCCCGCATCGACATCGTCGGGGTCGACGTGGCCAGCGCGCGCGCGGAGGTGATCGGCGTCCTGCGCCGATCCGAGCATGCGCGGCTCCTCGTCTACGACGCGAGCCCCGACGCCGTGGCCGGCGTGATCTACGCGAAGGACATGATCGCAACCCTCCAGGAACCGGGCGAGGGGCGGCCGTGGCAGTCGCTCGTCCGGCCGGCCGCCTACGTGCCCGAGGGCAAATCGCTCGACCGCCAGCTGCGGGATTTCCAGCGCGGACCGGCACACCTCGCCGTCGTGGTCGACGAGTTCGGCGGAACGGCCGGGATCATCACGCTGGAGGACATCCTGGAGCAGATCGTCGGCGAAATTCAGGACGAATACGACACCGACGAGGTCCAGCCCATCCAGCACGTCGGCGACGACCAGCTCCGCGTCGAGGGCGGCGTCGCGCTCGCGGAGCTGGAGGCCGAACTCGGTCATGACTTCGGGCGCGAGGACGTGAGCACCGTCGGTGGCCTCGTGCTGGCCGAGCTGGGGCGCGTGCCGCGGCCGGGCGAGACGCTCCGGGTGGACGGCTTCGACGTGACCGTCGAGCAGGTGCTGCGGCGCCGCGTCCGGCGCATCAGCGTCCGGCGCAGCTCGGCCCATCCGGCGGTGGAGGCCGAATCGCCGTGATCTGGGTTGCGCTTGCCCTGGGGCTCCTGCTGACGACGTTCGGTGCCGCGGCCGGCGCGGCGCAGATGACGGTGAGTCGGCGCGAGCTGGCGCGGGCCCTTTCGCGGCGCCTGCGGGGTGCCGGGCCTCCGCTGGACTGGCTCATCGAGGTGGATGCGCGCCTGACGGCCGCGTCGGCCACGACGTCGCTGGGCGCCGTGCTGCTCGCCGCGGCGCTGCCGGCGGTGCTTGGCTCGACGCTCGCCATCTCGGTCGCCGCGGTGGCGCTCATGGCCATCCCGTTCGCCCTCGCCGCGGGGTACCTCGTTCCGCGCTGGCTCACCGAGCCGCGGGCCGAGCATGTGCTCGCGGCCATCATGCCGATCCTCAAGCCCTGGTCGCAGGTCGTCGGACTCGTGCTCCCGCGTCGCTCCGGCCACCGGCAGCAGGACGTGCGCACCGTGTGGCGCGAGATCACGGCGCCGCGCGCGGCGGACGACGACGAAATGGCGCTCATCGGCGGCGTGATGAGCTTCACGCAGCGGCAGGTGCGCGAAGTGATGACGCCGCGGACCGAGATGGTGGCCGTGAGTGAAGACACCGCACTCGACGACATCGCGCGCGTGTTCGCCGAGAGCGGGTACAGCCGGATTCCGGTCTATCGCCGCACCCTCGACGAGGTCGTCGGGATGCTGCACGCCTTCGATCTCTTCAAGCTGCGTGAGTCGGCGGCCCTGCCGGTCCGCCCCGTGGCCGTCGCGCCCGCCACCCGCAACTGCGGCGACCTCCTCCTCGACATGCAGCGCGAGCGGCGGCATCTCGCCATCGTCATCGACGAGTTCGGCGGCACGCTGGGCCTGGTGACGCTCGAGGACCTGCTCGAGGAGCTCGTGGGCGAGATCTTCGACGAGCATGACGAGGCCGCGGGCTCGGGGAGCGGATCCGGGGCGGCGGCGGCGGTGCCGGTGAGCGCCCTCCTGGAGGCGGACGGCACGGTGTCCGCCGCAACGATCGCGGAGCGCTTCGGCGTCGACCTCCCGCATGCGCAGGCGACCACGCTCGCGGGCCTCGTGGCCGAGCTCGCCGGGCGCATCCCAGCCGCGGGCGAGCGGTTCGCCGTCGGCGCCCTCGAGGTGGACATCGTGCAGGCGTCACCGGCGCGCATCGAGCGCATGCTCGTCCGGCGCGCGCCGTCGCGCCCGGTGCGTCTGGGAGGTACCGCATGACGCAGCCGGGCTTCGAGCTGGACCGGATGGTGGCCCTGGTGCGCGCGGGGGACGTCGGTGCGCTCATTGCGCGCGCGCCCGAGCTCGAGGCCGCCGATCTCGCGGACGTGCTCGCGCAGCTGAATGAGGACGAGCGCATCGCGGTGGTGCGCGCGCTGCCCCCCGAGCTGTCGGGCCAGGCGCTGATCGAGATGCCGTACGAGGCGCACGCCGAGGAGACGCTGGCGGCGCTGGCCCCGGCCCAGGCCGCGGAGATCGTCGACGAGCTCGACGACGACGACGCGGCCGACCTGCTCGGTGAGCTGCGGCCGGAAGAGGCCGAGCGGATCCTGATGGAGGTCGAGGACCGGGCGGACGTCGACGCGCTGCTCCGTTACGACGAGGAAACCGCCGGCGGCATCATGACCACGCACATGGTCACGGTGCTCGCTACGGAGACCGCGGCCGATGCGCTCGATTCGATCCGGCGGCAGGCCGAGGAGGTCGAGGACTTCTACCGCGTGTACGTCGTCGATGCCGAGCGCCACCTGCGCGGGGTGCTGCCGCTGCGGGACCTCGTGGTGAGCCAGCCCTCGCGGCTCGTCGCCGAGATCATGCAGGACGCCGACATCACGGTCGGACCCGGCATGGACCAGGAGGAAGTGGCGCGGCTCATGTCGCGCTACAACCTCGCGAGCGTGCCGGTCGTCGATCCGGCCGGACGGCTCATCGGCCGGGTCACCTTCGACGACGTCATCGACGTCGTCGAGGCGGAGACGACGGAGGACATCCTCAAGTTCGGCGGCACCTCGGCGGACGAAGGCCTCGCAGCCGGGTGGCGGGACGCCGTGCGGAGCCGGCTCCCCTGGCTCTTCATCAACCTGGCGACGGCCTTTCTCGCGGCCTCGGTCGTCTTCACCCACCAGGAGATGATCCGGGAGCTGACGACGCTCGCGGTGATCATGCCGGTGATCGCCGGCATGGGCGGAAACACCGGGACGCAGGCGCTCGCGGTCACCGTCCGGCGCCTGGCGCTCGGGCTCATCCCGCGCGGAAAGTTCCTCGGCGTGATCGGCAAGGAGCTGCTGGTGGGGCTCACCAACGGCGTCGTGTGCGGCAGCATCGCCGCGATCGTCGCGCTGCTCTTCGGGCAGGGCCCGATGCTCGGACTCGTCGTCTTCCTCGCCATGACCGGCAACCTCGTGGTCGCGGGCTTCGCCGGCGCGTTCATCCCGATCGTGCTCGAGCGGCGCGGGGTGGATCCGGCCGTCGCATCGTCGATCTTCGTGACCACGTTCACCGACGTGTGCGGCTTCTTCCTCCTCCTCTGGCTGGCCGGGAACCTCCTCCTCTAGGATGCGCGCCCTCACGGTGCTGGTGCAGCTCGCCCCCTTCGTGGCGGCGTTCTGGCGCGACCGGCGCCGCTGGTTCCTCTTCGGGGCGCCGGCCCGTCGGGCGCCCGCCGAGCATCAGCGGCGCGCGGAACGGCTGACGGCCACGATCGCCGGCCTCGGGCCGACCTTCATCAAGCTCGCGCAGGTCTTTGCCGCGCGCGCCGACATCCTCCCCGAGCCGTACCTCACCGCGATCAGCACCCTGACCGACAGCGTGCCGCCGCTCGCACCCGGCGTTGCCGAGCGCGTCATCGAGGACGAGCTCGAGCAGCCGCTCGCCGCCACGTTCGAGCGGTTCGACTCGGAGCCGCTCGCGGCGGCGTCGCTCGGGCAGGTGCACCGGGCCGTCTACGGCGGTCGCGACGTCGTGGTGAAGGTGCTGCGGCCCGGGGTGGAGGAGCTGGTCCGCCGCGATCTCGAGGCGGCGTACCGCGTGCTCTTCCTCCTCCACGTGCTCTTCCGCAACCACCACGTGCGGGCCATGAGCGCCATCGTCGGCGAGTTCTCGAAGCGCATCTGGATGGAGCTCGACTTCCGCGAGGAGGCTCAGAACGCCGAAACGCTCCGGCGGAACTTCGCGAACGAGCCGCGGATCGTGGTGCCGACCGTGGTGACCGAGCTGACCCGCCGGCGGGTGCTCGTCCTCGAGTACATCGAGGGCACGCGGATCGACCGGCTGCACGCGCGCCTCGCCGCCGGCGAGCTGCAGCTCGACCGGATCGTCGGCACCGTCATCGATGCGTACATCCGCATGATGCTCGAGGACGGGTTCTTCCATGCGGATCCGCACGCCGGCAACCTGCTGGTGGACCCCGCCGGCCGCGTCGTGCTCCTCGACTTCGGCATGGTCCTGCGGGTGGAGCGGGAAACGCAGGCCCGGCTGGTGACGACCGTGCTGGCGGCGGCGCGGCAGGACGTGGATGGCGTCATCAACGGCTTCTACGAGCTCGGCATCCTCGACCCCGACGTCGACCGTGGCACCGTCCGGGACGCGGCGCGCCAGCTCATGGCGGTCTCGTTCCGTGACGAGACGTCGCACCGGCAGATCCAGCAGGTGGTCGAGGACGTGCTCCGGACGTTCTACGACTGGCCGCTCATGCTGCCGCCGGAGCTGGTGTACTTCGGGCGCGCCGCGGTGCTCGTCGAAGGACTTGGCCTGCGCTACGATCCCGGCTTCAATGCGATGGCCGCTGCGCGGCCCATCGTGGCCGAGGCCGCGTCGCGCCTCCTCCGCGGCCGGGATACACGCGACCCGAAAGCGCTCCTGGCCGACTGGAGCCTCGAGGCGGCGGCGACCGTCCGCACGCTCCGCGACCTGATGCACCGCGTGGAGCGCGAGGAGCTGCGTATCCGCTCGCACCCGCGCGACATGCTCGAGCTGCAGCGCTTTCTGTCGCAGCAGGTCCGCCGCTCGCTGCTCGCCGCGGGCGCGCTGACGCTCGCCATGGTGAGTGCCATCGTCTACGCCGCCTCCGGGCGGCTGGGCGTGCTGCTGGTGGGCCTCACCACCGCGGCCGTGCTGTTCTTCCTCGTCTTCGTCCTCCCGGGCCACCTCTTCCAGAACCCGCTGCGATTCCGCTCGCGGGGCTTCTACCGCTGACGCATGCTCCGACCGAAGCTCCTCACCACGCTTCGCGGCTACACCCTGCAGCAGTTCGGCGCCGACGCCGGCGCGGGAATCGTCGTCGGCATCGTCGCGCTTCCGCTGGCCATCGCCTTCGCGATCGCGAGCGGCGTGAGCCCGGAACGGGGCATCTTCACGGCGATCGTCGCGGGATTCCTGATCTCCGCGCTGGGGGGGTCGCGCGTCCAGATCGGGGGACCGACCGGCGCGTTCGTCGTCATCGTGTACGGCATCGTCCAGCAGTACGGGACGGCCGGCCTCACGATCGCCACGATCATGGCGGGCGTCATCCTGCTCGCGCTCGGATTCGCCCGGCTCGGCGGCGCCATCAAGTTCATCCCGTACCCTGTCACGGCCGGCTTCACGACGGGGATCGCGGTGATCATCTTCACCAGCCAGATCAAGGACTTCCTCGGCCTCGACATGGGGGCGCTGCCCGAGTCGTTCGTCGAGAAGTGGCTGGCGTACGCACGGGAAGCCGGGGCGGTGAGCCTGCCGGCGCTGAGCGTCGCGGTCGGCTCGCTCCTGCTCATCACCGCGTGGCCCAGGGTCAGCCGCCGCATCCCGGCGCCCTTCGTGGCCATCGTGGTCTCGGCGATCGTGGTGCGGCTGTTCGACCTTCCCGTCGACACGATCGGCAGCCGGTTCGGACGCATCCCGACCTCGTTGCCGGCCCCGTCGATTCCCGCGATCTCCCTGGCGGACGCCACGGCGCTCGTCGGCCCGGCGTTCACGATCGCGCTGCTGGCGGCCATCGAGTCGCTCCTTTCCGCCGTCGTGGCGGACGGCATGGTCGGCGGGCGGCACCGCTCCAACATGGAGCTCGTCGCACAGGGCGTCGCGAACATCGCGTCGCCGCTTTTCGGCGGGATCCCGGCCACCGGCGCGATCGCCCGTACCGCGACCAACGTCCGCAGCGGGGGGCGCACGCCAGTGGCGGGGATGGTCCATGCGCTCGTGCTGCTGCTCATCCTCCTCGCCTTCGGCCGGTGGGCGGAGGCGATCCCGATGCCCGCGCTCGCGGCGATCCTCGTGGTGGTTGCCTATCACATGAGCGAATGGCGGAGCTTCCGGAACGAGCTTCGCGGTCCCCGCAGCGACGTGATCGTCCTGCTCACCACGTTCGTGCTCACCGTCCTCGTGGACCTGACCGTTGCCGTGCAGGTGGGCCTCGTGCTCGCGGCCTTCCTCTTCATGCGCCGCATGTCCGAGGTCACCAACGTCGCCGAGATCGGCGAGGGGTTCGCCGACCCGGTCGCGGACACGGGGACCTTCTCGACGAGCCGCGCGGGCCCACTGCCGACTGGTGTCCAGCTGTACGCGATCGACGGGCCCTTCTTCTTCGGCGCGGCGGACAAGTTTCGCGAGGCGTTCACCCAGGTCGCCAACGCCCCGCAGGTGCTGATCCTCGTGATGCGCCGGGTGCCCGCGATCGATTCGACCGGCATCCATGCGCTGCGCAACGTGATCGGGCGATTCCAGAAGGATCGCACGCGCGTCATCCTGGTCGGTCCCCGCCCGCAGCCGCTCGCCGCCATGGAGCGCACGGGCGTACTCGACGCCATCGGGCCCGAGGGGGTCGTGCCGGACCTGGATGCGGCCGTGGCGCTCGCGGAGGCGTGGATCGCCGACGCTGCATCCGCCCCCTGAACTCCGCTTGCCCGGCCCGGTGAGTCCGGCCACCTTACACCGCATGGATCCGGCGTCGCTGCTCACCGATCTCACCGCCGGGCGGACCGCGGCGCTCGCGCGGGCGATTTCCGTGGTCGAGAATGCCCGGCCGGGCTTCGAGCAGCTCCTGGCCGGACTGCACGCGCGACTGGGCCATGCGCGCCGCATCGGCATCACCGGCCCGCCCGGGGCGGGGAAATCCACGCTCACCGAGCGCCTCGTCGGCGCCTGGCGGGCCCAGGGCCTTCGGGTGGCGGTCGTGGCGGTGGATCCCACGAGTCCCTTCACCGGCGGCGCATTGCTCGGTGACCGGATCCGGATGGAGTCCATCGCGCTGGACAGCGGCGTCTTCATCCGCTCGATGGCGACGCGCGGCTCGCTCGGCGGGCTCGCCACCACCACGCGGGAAGTCTGCGACGTGCTCGATGCCGCGGCCTTCGATCGCATCGTGATCGAGACGGTCGGCGTCGGCCAGTCGGAACTGGACGTGGGCCGCAGCGCGGATTCGACCGTGCTCGTGCTCGTGCCCGAATCGGGCGACGGGATCCAGACCCTGAAATCAGGGATCATGGAGATCGCGGACGTATTCGTGGTGAACAAGGCGGACCGGCCGGGCGCCGAGAAGCTGCGTCAGGAGATCGAGGTGACGCTCGGAATCCGGCAGGGCAACGCCTTCCGCAACGTGCGGGCCCATCATGGGCTCCGTGGAAGGGCCAGGCCCGCCGTGGCCGAAGCCGCCGAAGCACCCGGCGGCTGGGCCCAGCCGGTGGTGCTCACGGTGGCGGCGAAGGGCGAAGGCATCGACGAGCTGGTGCGCGCCCTGGACGGGCACTACACGGCGCTCGAGGCGAGCGGCGAGCTCAGCCAACGGCGGAGGCGCCGGTTTCTCGAACGCACCCGCGAGGTGGTGGAACGGGCGGTGCGCCGGTGGGTCTGGAGCGACACCGGCGCGCAGAAGCACATCGACGAGCGGATCGACGACATCGTGGCGGGCCGGGTCAGTCCGTATGAGGTCGCGGCGGAGGTGCTCGACGAGCTCAAACAAGGCGAGCGCGTATGACGATCTCACAACAGGAGCTGGCCGTCCGGCTGGCGGAACGGGAGCGCGAGCTCGCGGCGCTTCGCGCCGAGGTGGAGCGCTGGCGGGAGCATGCCGCGCGCCTCCCGCTGCGCGATGACTCCGACTTCAGCAGCGTCTCCGGCGTGGCCGTCGAGCCCGTGTACACGCCGCTCGACCTGTCACCGGGCCTGTGGGACGCGACTCGGCTCCCGGGGGAGTTCCCGTACACC
>JBLNHD010000123.1:0-16133 GCA_050268825.1 Gemmatimonadota bacterium | reverse complement strand
GTAGCTGTTGCCCACGAAGGCAGCCAGCGATTCCGTAGACTGCAGCGTGAGCGCCACCGTGCCGTTGGTCCCGGTCAGCGTGAAGCCGTCCGGATGACGTGCCTGGTAGCGGATCCCGGGCATGACGGGCCCCGCCTCTTCCATCGTGGCCGGCAGGCGACCACTCTGCGCGCGGAATCGCTCGATCCGCTGGAACTGCATCGCCATCGCGAGGCGGAGGCTGGCTTCCTGCATCGAGACGGGCTCGGTGGGCGCGCCACGCTCGAAGATCCAGGACGGCCGGGCCAGTCCGACGTACGCCGCGACCGCGACGAGGACGAGCAGGGACAGCAGCGCCACCGGATGCATGCGCCGTCTCGCCGGGCCAGCCGGCCGCACCGCCTGATCCTGCTCGCGCTTCTGGGCGTCCGCCTGCAACACCTTCTCGTACGCGTCGATCAAGGCCTGCTTTTCGGGACTGGGCTGGTTCTGCTGCGCAGGGGTGGTCATCGCACCGTTCCGGTTCCGAGGGCCTCGTCGACGTCCGCAGGGAATGTACGGATATCGATGGGCTTCGTGATATAACCGTCGAAGCCGGCGTCGAGCGCACGCTCGCGGTCCCCGGCCATGGCGTGCGCCGTGAGCGCCACGACCCGGACGCCCGCGTGGCGCGAGCCCCGGATCTCGGCGAGGAGCGCAAACCCGTCCTTCCCGGGCAATTGGATGTCCATGAGGACGAGCTCGGGCTGATGGGCATCGAGCGCGTTCAGCACGCCGTCACCGCCGGCGAGAGGAACCACCCGATGGCCCTTCAGCGAGAGCAGCGTGCGGAACAACTTCATGTTGTCCGGGCTGTCCTCGACGATCATGATCGTCGCCACGACGCGCTCCGTTGAGAAAGCGATGGGGGACCGCTACAATCTTGCCACCGGCCGGGCTGCCACGGCGCCGGTATCCGCATTCCGGAGAATACTCGATGAAGGTCGGCGGTGTGATCCGCGTGCCGGGGGACAAGAGCATCACGCACCGAGTGCTGATGCTCGCCGCGATGGCCCGTGGCACCAGCCACATCGGCGGCGCGCTCACCTCGCTCGATGCCCGCGCCACTGCCGCCTGCCTCCGGCGCCTTGGTGCGGAGGTCTCGCCGCTCAGGCCTGGCGCCGTCACGCGCATAGCCGGGCGCGGGCGGCTCTCGCGGCCCCGGTCCCGGCTCGACTGCGGTAACGCCGGCACCACCGCCCGGCTTCTCCTGGGCCTCCTCGCCGCGCACCCGTTCGAGGCCCGGCTGACGGGCGACAAGTCCCTCCGGCGCCGGCCGATGGCCCGCGTGACCGAGCCGCTCGCCCGGATGGGTGCAAGGTTCGCGCCGGAGGGGGCCGAGACCCTCCCCCTCACGGTCCGGGGGGGAGTGCTGGCCCCGCTTCGCTGGGACCTGCCTGTCTCGAGTGCGCAGATCAAGGGATCATTGCTATTTGCGGGAATGGCCGGGGAGACTCAGGTCTCCCTCCGCGAGCCGGGCGGGCTCTCGCGGGATCATTCCGAGCGGCTGCTGCGTGCCTTCGGCTACACGGTCGAGACGCGGGGCGGGCGGATCGAATTCGAGCCCACCGGACGGGTCACGCCGTTCGACATGCAGGTTCCCGGAGACCCGTCATCGGCGGCCTTCCTCGTCGGACTGGCACTCCTGGCCGACGCGGGCGAGCTGATCCTGCCCGGTGTCGGCGTCAATCCGACGCGCACGGGATTCCTCGCCGTGCTCGCGCGCATGGGCGCCGCCGTGGACGTCCAGGAACTGCAGGATTCGTTCGGCGAGCCCGTCGGGACGTTGCACGCCCGCCCGGGCATGCTGCGGAGCACCGACGTAGGCGCCGCCGAGATTCCAGGCCTGGTCGACGAAGTGCCGCTCCTCGCCGTGCTCGCGTCGCGGGCCGAGGGAACGACGGTCTTCCGCGAGGTCGGCGAGCTCCGCGTCAAGGAGAGCGACCGGCTGTCCCTCATCGCGTCGAATCTCCGGGCCGTCGGTGCCACGGCGGAGGTGGTGGGGAACGACCTGCAGGTGCGGGGATCCGACGCCCCGCCCCGGGGCCGCATCCGCACCGAAGGCGACCATCGGCTGGCGATGGCCTTCGGGGTGCTCGGCACGGTACCCGGAGCCAAGGTGACCATCGACGACCGGGCCTGTGTGGACGTGAGCTTTCCGGGATTCTTCGAGGCGTTGCGCCAGGCGCGGCGGCGCGGCGCATGAGCGGCGGCGTCATCGCGATCGATGGCCCGTCGGCCTCGGGAAAGTCGAGTACCGCGCGGGCGGTCGCCGAGGCGCTCGGCTACGCTCACCTCGACTCGGGGGCGCTCTACCGCGGCGTCACCCTCGTCGCGCTGCGCGAAGCGAAGCGCCGCGGCGATGCGGACCCGCTCGGGCCCGGGCCCGACGCGATCCTGCGCGCGGCGGAGGATCGCGGCCTGCGGCTGCATTCCGACGGCACCGGATTTTCCGCGTACCTCGACGGCGAGCCGGTGGACGACGCGCTGCGGGCGCCGGACGTGACACGCACCGTCTCCGCCGTGAGCGCCGTCCCGGTGATCCGCGAATGGGTCAATGCGTACCTGCGCCAGCTCGTGCGTGCCGGACAGAATGTGGTGGTGGACGGCCGGGACATCGGCACGGTGGTGTTTCCGGAGGCCGATCTCAAGATCTTTCTCACGGCGTCGCCCGCCACGCGCGCCGGGCGGCGGCTGAGCCAGCGCGGGCAGCGCACCATTCCGGAGGAGATCGATCGGGAGGCGGCGTTGCTGGAGGGACGCGACCGGGCCGACTCGAGCCGGCCCGTGGCGCCGCTCCGCCGCGCCGACGATGCGCTCGAGCTCGACACGACGGGCATGACGTTCGACGAGGCGGTCGCGTGGATCCTCGATCGGGCGCGCGCGGTGTTCGGGCGCTGAGGCGCTCGCAGGCCCGCATGAAAAAGCCCCCGATCCTCCGGGGGCCTTTTCACAGTGCCGCAGGAGATCAGAAGTCCAGCTCGACGCCGAGCTGCACGCGCCGCGGATCGCTCACGATGCAGTTGGCCTTGCCGAAGTTCGGATCGGCCTGGTTGCCGGGTGTGTTGAAGCACCCGAGGTTGGAGTAGTTGAAGACGTTGAACGCATCGAGGATCACCCCGATGTTGGCCCGGCCCAGATCCGGGAAGTCCTTCCGCAACCGCATGTCCACCCGCCGATACGCCCACTTCCCGAAGATCAGGAAGTTCTCTCCCGGAGGCGAGAAGCCGCCGCGGACGTACAGCGTCGGATCGTTGAAGCGGATCGGCCCCCCGATGTCCTGCTTCGCGCCGCTGCCGAGCGTGATGAGGCCGCTGAACTGCACGCCGAAGACGTAGGGGATGTCGGTGATCCAGTTCGCCACGATGCGGGCGCGCTCGTCATTGGCCGGGTGCTTCGGGATGTTGGCGGTGTTCGGGAAGGCGAAGAGGTCGCCCACCGCATCGACGCCTTCGAGCGAGCGCACGGCATAGGTGAAGGCGATGCCGCCGCCCCACCCGATGCCATCCTCGCTGCCGCGGTAGGGGCGCTCGACCTGCAGCAGGAGCGCATCGTACCAGGTCTTCGCCTCGTTGCTCGAGTAGATGAAGTTGCTGAACCCGTGCGCTCCGAGGTCGAAGCTCGTGCAGCAGGAGCCGTTGGGATTCAGGCCGAAGTTGGCCCAGTTGAGGGTCAGCTGGTCCACGCCCCGCTGGCCCGCATACGTGGCCGAGACGAGAAAGTCCCCGACCACCTGACGGACGCCGATGTTCCACTGCCGGGACTTCGGCACCTTCACTTCACTGTCGATGAACCAGGCCTCAGGCCGTCCGAACGTGCCGACCAGCTGGTCGAGCACGGCGCGGTCGGCGGTGAGATACGCATCATCCCAGGCTACCTCCCCGGGTCCAGGCGCCACGCCGGGGGGCGCGAAGCGGATGGTGTAGCTCGGGTGCGTCAGCTTGAGCGTCTCGTCGACCGAGATGTCGAAGAGCGACCGGTCGTAGTAGATGCCGAACCCGCCGAAGATCGTCGTGCGATTCTCGGCGTCGAGCGAGTACGAGAAGCCGACGCGCGGCTGGAACGCGCCGTAGAACGGGCTCCGGCTGTCGCCGGTGCTGATGTACCGGTCGAGATCGAGCGGCGTGATCAGCTGGTCGTTGTAGCGTGTGAGGGTGTCGATGACGTTCTGCGGCGTCACGTAATCGGTATTGAACATGTTCGACTCGAAGTCCCAGCGGATGCCGGCATTGATCGTCAGCCGCTGCGAAGGGCTCCAGTCGTCCTGGATGTAGAGGCCGATCTGCGTGTTGTTCTCCTCGAGGGCGGCGTCGCCGGTGCCGTAGTTCAGCTCGAACGGGTGCTGGTATCCATACGCGGCGTTGTACAGGAAACGCGGCGTGCCGTCGTTGTCCTTGAGGATGTCGTAGGTCACGAAATCGACGCTGGCGCCAAGCTTGATGACATGCTGGCCGGCCGCCTCGAACCCCGTGTACGTCAGGTCGTCGCGGATGCCGATGCGGCGCTGGATGAAGTCCTGCGTGCTGCGGTTGCTGCCGATGATGTAATCGCCGCCGGGGATCTGGAAGAGGCGCTGCGGAAGGCCCGGGTTCTCGGGGCCCGGGTTCCGGCGGAAGCGCGAGTAGTCGAGCTTCGCCTCGTTGAGCCAGGGGCCGCTGAAAATGTTGTAGCGCAGCTGGCCGATCGAGACGTTCTGGCGGAAGTTCACCGCCTGCTGGAACGAGTTGAATCCCGCGCCGCAGCAGGGCCCGAAGTCGCGGACGTCCGACTCGCGCCGGTTGCTGAAGCTGAGCTCGGCCGAGGATGTCGGGCTCACGGCGTAGCTCAGTTTCCCGAAGAGGAGCGTCTCACGGAACGGCGAGGTGAACTGCCCGTTGTACTGCGTCAGGTTGACCGTGTCGAGGGCGGGGAAGCCGCTCGGCGGTGCAAAGGCGACGCGGTTATCCCGGTTCTGGTAGTTCCCCTCGTACGAGCCGAAGAAGTGCAGGCGGTCGCGGATGATCGGGCCACCGATGCTCGCACCGCCGAGATAGCGCTCGTAGGCCGGTTCCTCGAACGTCGACGGGTTCGCTGCCTGGTCGGCGAGCTGGAACGTGTCGAGCGCCACGAGGCCACGGCCCTGGAAGGTGAAGAACGCGTTGCCCTCCCACGTGTTCCCGCCGGACTTCGTGGTGGCCGTGATGACCGCGCTCGACGACTTCTGGTACTCCGCCTTGAAATTCTGGCTGATGACCCGGTACTCCTGAATCGAGTTCCGCGGAAACGGGTTGCCCCGGCTCGCGTCCTGTCCGGCGACGCCGCCGCCCGTCAGGTCGTTCTTGAGGCTCGTCCCGTCGATGAAGATGTTGGCGCTGTTGGGGCTCTGGCCGCCGCCGGAGAACGTCCGGCTGGTGCCGTTCAGCCGGTCTTCTGTCACCGTCATGCCGGGCGCCAGCGTGGACAGCTCCAGGAAGTTGCGGCTGACGCTGGGGAGCCGCTCGATCTGCTCGGTGGTGATGTTCGTCGCCACTTCCGATGTCCGCGTCTCGGGCAGCGCGGTGGTCACGACGGCGATATCCTGGACCTCGACGGCCGAGGTGGCCAGCTGCAGGTCGAGTGTCAGGCTCGTCCCGATCTGCACCTGGACCCTCCGGCCCTGCGGGGCATGACCGATGTGCCGCACCCGGATGTCGTAGGTGCCCGGCGTCAGGCCCGGGAGGGCGTAGAACCCGTCGTCGTTCGTCGTCGCAGCGCGCTGCACTCCGCTCGCGACGTTCGTCGCGCTGATGCTGGCTCCCGCAATCGCGGTCCCGGCCTCGTCGGTCACGGTTCCGCGCACGGTACCCGTGCTCGTCTGGGCGGCGCCCGGCTGTGCGACGGCCACCACGAGGGCGGCCACCGTCAACAGGTGCGCGAAGAGCCTCACTGGGGATTTCGCGGCCATCTTGCCTCTTCTCCGTTGAGTTGAAATCCGCTGCCGGACTCGCGAGCCGTCGATGGGGGTCCTTTCACGTGAGAATGGGGTGGGAAGGGCGGGATGTCGTGACCGCCGGGGCGCCGCACGATCCGCGCACGACGAGCTGCGCCGGGAGGACCTCGCCGGTACCGTGGATCGCGGCAGGATCCGACATGGCTGCAAGGAGACGGCGGGTGGCGCGTTCGCCGAGCGCACTGATGTCCACGTGGACCGACGTGAGCGGCGGGTCCATGTAGCGGGCGGTCGGGATGTCGTCGAACCCGGCGAGGGCGATATCGTCCGGCACCCGAAGCCCTGCCCGCCGGAAGGCGAACAGCGCGCCGATGGCCATCGAGTCGTTCGCGGCGAACACGGCGCTCGGCAGGGGATCGAGGGCGAGCATGCGCTCGGCAGCGGCGAAGCCGGAATGCTCGTCGAAATCGCCGTCGAGCTCGAGCTCCGTGCACCGGTCGATCCCGGCGTCCTCGAGCGCCGCCCGGAACCCGCGCCGCCGCTCGGCCGCATCGAGATTGCCCGTGGTACCGCACAGCATCGCGATGCGCCGGTGTCCCAGTGACACGAGGTGCCGCACCATCGCGTAGGCGCCGTCGAAATTGGCGATCGTGATCGTGCCGGCGTGGCGGCCGGCATCGGCGCTGTTGAGAAGGACGATCGGGAAACGGAAGGGGAGCGAGGCGAGCTGCGAGCGGGCGGCGAGGTCGGGAGACATGATGATCATGCCGTCCACCCGGCCTCGCATCGCGCGGAGCGCGGCCTCCATCGCCGCGGGATCCTGATGCGCGCTCGAGAGGAGGAGGTGATAGCCCTCGCGCCGCGCGGTCTGGTCGATGCCGCGGATGACTTCCGAGAAGAATTCGCCGTGCAGGTCGGGGAGAAGTACCCCGATGGTGCTCGTACGGTTGGTGATGAGGCTCTGCGCGGCGCCGTGCGGCGCATAGCCCAGGCGCGCACCGACGGCGCACACCCGGATCCGGGTATGCTCGCTCACCGGATCCCGCCCGCTGTACACGCGGGACACGGTGGCAACCGAAACGCCTGCTTCGCGTGCGACGTCCTTGATCGTGATCATGGGACCGCACTCAGGGCGAGGAACCGTCGAAATCCGCAGCCGGGATGGCGCCGGTGGCTGCAGGATGTAATCGTTTACATCGGCGGGAGCTTTGTCAAGATCCGGCATCGCTCGGCTTGACGCCCTCCCGCCCGAGGCCGATGATCCCGAGCCGGCCTTTCTCGAACGCGGAGGTGCCCGTGCCGCCCGCCCGCCCGCTGCGCCGTCCCGCCGCGCTGCTCCTCGCTGGACTCCTCTGGGGCTGCTCGCAGCTCCCCTCGGGGGAAACGCCGGTCCCGCTCGAATCCGGAGCCGCCGCGTTCCTCGATACGCTCCAGGAACGGACGTTCGGATACTTCTGGCACCTGAGCGACGCCCGCACCGGGCTCACCCCGGATCGCGCACCCACGCAGTCCTTCGCGAGCATCGCCGCCGTCGGGTTCGCGCTGACGGCGTATCCCGTCGGCGTCGAGCGGGGGTACGTGACCCGCAGCCAGGCGGCCGAGCGCGTGCTGACCACGCTGCGGTTCTTCTGGCAGGCCCCGCAAGGTCCCGAGGCCTCGGGACGTACCGGGCACCAGGGGTTCTTCTATCATTTCCTGGACATGGGAACCGGCACGCGGTTCCAGACCGTCGAGCTCTCCACCATCGATACCGCCCTCCTCCTCGGCGGCGCCCTCTTCTGCCAGATGTACTTCGACGGCAGCAGCGAGAGCGAGATCGCCATCCGGGCGTACGTGGACTCGATCTATGGCCGGGTCGACTGGACCTGGGCGCAGCCGCGAGCGCCTCTCGTCACGATGGGCTGGTATCCGGAGCAGGGATTCCACACGCATGACTGGCGCGGCTACAACGAGGCCATGCTGCTCTACGTCCTCGCGCTGGGATCCCCCACGCACCCGATCGCAGACGGCGCGTGGGAAGCGTGGTCGGCCACCTATACCTGGGGCAGCTTCGAGGGACGGGAACAGGTCGGCTTTGCCCCGCTGTTCGGGCATCAGTATTCGCACGTCTGGATCGACTTCCGCGGGATCCAGGATCCGTTCATGCGCGCGCGCGGCATCGACTACTTCGAGAACGCGCGGCGCGCGACGCTCTCGCAGCGCGACTACGGCCGCCGCAATCCCGACGGCTGGCGCGCCTACTCCGACAGCATCTGGGGATGGACCGCGTCCGATGGGCCGGCGGATGTCACGCTCACCCTCGGTGGCCGGGAACGGCGGTTCTTCACCTACCGTGCCCGCGGCATCTCGTACAACGAAGTGACCGACGACGGCACGATCGTGCCGACGGCGGCCGGTGGCTCGATTCCGTTCGCCCCGCGGGAGACGATCGGCGCCCTCATGGCGATGCGCCGCACCTATGGCGATCCGCTCTTCTCCACGTACGGATTCCTCGATGCGTTCAATCCGACCTTTCTCGCCGCCGACGTGCCGCTGCAGCATGGGCGGCTCGTGCCCGGCGTCGGCTGGTTCGACACCGATTATCTCGGCATCGATCAGGGGCCGATCCTTCTGATGGCGGAGAATTACCGGTCGGAGCTCGTCTGGAAGTACATGCGACGGCATCCGGCGATCGTCCGCGGCCTCCGGCGAGCCGGCTTCACCGGGGGCTGGCTCGACCAGGCGGGCGCAACGCCGTGACGCGATTCCCGCGGCTCAGCCGCCTTGCGCTCGTGGCCCCACTCGTCGGGGCGTGTGGTCCGGGAAGCGACGACCGCGCCACGATCCGCTTCTGGGGAATGGGGCGCGAAGGCGAGGTCGTGGCCGAGCTCGTGAAGGGCTTCGAGCGGGAGAACCCGGACGTTCGCGTGCGGGTGCAGCAGATCCCCTGGTCGGCGGCGCACGAGAAACTGCTCACCGCCTACGTGGGTGAAGTGACGCCGGACGTGGCCCAGCTGGGCAATACCTGGGTGCCCGAGTTCAGCGCGCTCGGCGCGCTCGCGCCGCTCGACTCGTTCGTCGCGCAGTCGCCACTCGACCCGTCCCAGTTCTTCGCCGGCATCTGGGCGACGAACCTCGTCGGCGATACGCTCTTCGGCGTTCCCTGGTACGTCGACACGCGGCTCATCTTCTACCGCACCGACATCCTGGCGGAGGCCGGCTACGCGTCGCCGCCGTCGAGCTGGGCCGAATGGCGCACCGCGATGGAACGCATCAAGGCGGGTGCGGCGCCTGGGCAGTATCCGCTCTTCCTTCCGACCAACGAGTGGCCGCAGCCCGTGATCCTCGCCCTCCAGTCCGGTTCGACGCTCCTGTCGCCCGAAGGGCGCCGCGGGGCGTTCTCGGAGCCGGAGTTCCGCCGCGCCTTCGACTTCTACACGGGACTCTTCGAGGACTCGCTGGCCCCGCCGATCACGAACAACCAGATCTCGAACATCTATCACGAGTTCGCCGCCGGAAACTTCGCGATGATCATCACGGGACCCTGGTACATCGGGGAATTCCGCCGCCGGCTTCCCGACTCGGTGCAGGACAAATGGGCCACGGCGCCGATGCCGGGGCCTGCCGGTGCGGCATCCGGCGTTTCGATGGCGGGCGGCTCGAGTCTCGTCGTCTTCCGGGGCACGGACCACCCGGAGGCAGCCTGGCGTCTCGTCGAGTATCTCTCCCGGCCCGAGCAGCAGCGCGAGTTCTGGCGACTCACCGGGGATCTCCCGGCGCGGCTCGAGGCGTGGGACGCGCCCGAGCTCAAGGGAGACCCGATCACGTACGCATTCTGGGAGCAGCTGCAGCGCGTGGCGCCGCTTCCGGCGGTTCCCGAGATCGAGCTGATCGTGACGAAGGTCTTCGAGGCGGGAGAGCGGGCAGTGCAGGGCGGGGTGCCGGTGGAGCGCGTCCTCGCCGATCTCGACGCCACGGTGGACCGGATCCTCGAGAAGCGGCGCTGGATGCTCGACCGCGCCGCCGTGGCCGCCCGGGATGCGCGCTGACGTGCACACCGCCGAGCGGGCGGTCAGCCGCGCCGCGTGGTGGTTTCTCGCCCCCGCGCTCGCCCTCATCGGCATCTTCTTCTTCCTCCCCGTGGCGGCGTCGTTCTTCCTGAGTGTCACCGACTTCGACATCTATGCCGTCGGAGACCTGTCGAACGCGCGGTTCGTCGGCTTCCGCAACTACGTCGAGCTTGCCGGCAATCCGCTCTTCTGGACCGCAGTCCGGAACACGTTCTACTTCGCCCTGGTCGGCGGCCCCCTCACCGTCGCCGTCGCGCTGGCCGCGGCACTGCTCGTCAACGCGAAGGTGGTCCGCTTCAAGGGCATCTTTCGCACGATCTACTTCGTCCCGTTCGTCACGACGCTGGTGGCCGTCGCCATCGTCTGGCGCTACCTCTACAATCCGCAGTACGGCCTCCTGAACTACGTGCTCGGCCTCGCCGGCATCGATCCGGTCAACTGGCTCGGGGACCCGACGTGGGCCATGCCGGCGATCATCCTGCTCGCCGTGTGGAAGAACTTCGGCTACCACATGCTCATCTTCATCGCCGGGCTCCAGGCGATTCCCGGCGAGCTGTACGAAGCCGCCGAGCTCGACGGTGCCGGCGCCACCCGGCGCTTCTGGCACGTCACCCTGCCGATGCTGGCACCCACGTTCTTCTTCGTCGGCGTGGTGACGATGATCGGCTACTTCCAGCTCTTCGCCGAGCCGTACGTGATGACCATGGGCGGGCCACTGCGGAGCACCACGAGCCTCGTCCTCCTGATGTACGAGGAAGGGTTCCGCTGGTGGCGCATGGGCGTCGCCGCGGCGATCGCGTTCGTGCTGTTCGTTCTCATCCTCGGCTGGACCCTCGTCCAGCTCTGGATGGAGCGTCGCCTGCCGAGGTCGGTGTGAGCCGCGCTGCCGGGCGGACGATGCTCGTGTACGCGCTGCTCGTCGCCGGCGCGTTCCTGGCGATCCTCCCGATGATCTGGATGGTCTCGGCGTCCCTCATGCCGACCGGCGACGCGACGACCTATCCGCCGAGGCTCGTTCCGCGGACCGTGACGTTCGAGCACTACCGGACGGTCTTCGCCGGGCTCAACATGCGCCGCTACCTCTTCAACAGCGCCGGCATCGCGCTGACGGTGACGGCGGTGTCCCTCGTGGTGAACTCGATGGCCGGCTACGCCTTCGCCAAGCTCCGCTTCCGGGGCCGCGATCCGCTCTTCCGCTTCCTCGGCGCGGGCCTCGTCATTCCGGTGCAGGTGGCGATGCTGCCGCTCTTCCTCCTGATGAAGCAGCTCGGCCTCATCAACACCTGGTGGGGCGTGATCATCCCGACCCTCGCGAGCATCTTCGGCATCTTCCTCATCCGGCAGTACGCGGTGGCGATTCCGGACGACCTTCTCGACGCGGCGCGGGTGGACGGGGCAAGCGAGTTCCGGATCTACCGCTCGGTGGTGCTCCCCGTCATCACGCCGATCCTCGCGACGCTCGCCATCTGGACCTTCCTCACGACCTGGAACGACTTCATGTGGCCGCTCATCGTGCTGAGCGACGACGCGAAGTACACGCTCCCGGTGGCGCTCGCGAACCTGTCGGGCGAGCACGTGCAGGACGTGGAGCTCATGATGGCGGGCTCGGTGGTGACCGTCGTCCCCGTGCTGCTCGTGTTCCTCCTCCTGCAGCGCTACTACATCCAGGGCGTCATGGCGGGGAGCGTGAAGGGATGAAGTGGCTCGGCGTGGGCGCGCTCGTGCTCTGGGCCGCGCCCCTCGGCGCGCAGCAGCGCGTGATCGACGACTTCGAGCATCCCCAGGCGTGGAGCGCAGTGCCGGGCGAAGGGGTGTCGCTCGCCATCGGCGGCGGCGCGGGGCGGTCGGGCGCGGCGCTGAAGCTCGACTTCGATTTCCACGGGCGCGCCGGTTACGCCGTAGCGCGACGCACGGTGGACCTCACGCTGCCCGAGAACTACGAGCTCTCGTTCTGGATCCGCGGCCCCGCGCCCTCGAACACCCTCGAGTTCAAGCTCATCGACTCGACCGGGACGAATGTCTGGTGGTCGGTCCGGCGGAACTTCGTGCCGGGCGCCGGGTGGCAGCGCGTCGTGATACCACGGCGCCACATCTCGTTCGCCTGGGGGCCGCAGGGAGGTGGCGACCTCCGGCGGGTGGCGGCGATCGAGATCGCGATCACGGCCGGCACCGGTGGTGCGGGAACGGTCTGGCTCGACGAGCTCGTCATCGTGCCGCGCGAGCCGATCCGTCCCTACACGGCCACACCGACGGCATCTGCGCCGCGAACCGCGAGCGGGACCTCAGCCCGGTACGCCGTGGACGGGGATACCGCGACCGCCTGGCGTTCAGCTGGCGGCGCGGGGCAAGTGCTGACCGTGGATTTCGGCCAGGTGCGCGTCTTCGGCGGGCTCATCCTCGACTGGGGCCATCCTGGTGCGGCAGGAACCGCGATTGCCGACGTGTCGGCCGACGGGCGGGCCTGGAGCCTCCTCGACTCGGTACGCGTCGGTGGCCATCGCGATTTCCTGCGGCTCCCCGAAGCGGAGTCGCGCTATCTCCGCCTCCGATTCGGCGCGCAGCAAGGGCTCGAGCTTCGGGAGGTTCTCGTGCAACCCCCGGAATGGGCCCAGTCCCGAGTGCCGATGCTCGAGGCCATCGCCGCGTCGGCGCCGCGCGGCCGTTACCCCCGCTACCTCCTGCGGCAGCAGAGCTACTGGACCGTCATCGGCAGCGCCGACGATACCTCGGAGGCGCTGATGAGCGAGGACGGTGCCGTCGAGATCATGCCCGGCGGGCCGTCGCTCGAGCCCTTCGTCCAGGTCGGCGACCGTCTCCTCACCTGGCACGATGCCGCGGTCTCGCACTCGCTCGCCGAGGGCGAGCTGCCGATCCCGACCGTCCGGCTCGACTGGGGTGACTTCGCGCTCGAAGTCACCGCGGCTGCCCCGGCCCGGGGAGCGCCGGCGCCGGTGGCGGTTCGCTATCGGCTGATCTCGAACGGCGCACGGAGTACTCCGCCCGTGTTGCTCGTGGCCCTCCGTCCGTTCCAGGTCAATCCCTCCTGGCAATTTCTGGGCGTACCCGGCGGGCCAGCCACGATCGGAACGCTCGAGGTATCGGTCGGTGAGATCCGCGTGAACGGCGAGCGGCTCGTCACCATCGTCACGCCGCCGGCGCGGGTCGGGGCTGTGCCGTTCGACGACGGAGACATCGTTGCGGGCGGTGCGGCTCCCGCCGTTCCCTGGCGCATGGCGGTCGAGGATGGCGATTCGCTCGCCTCAGCGATGATCGTCTGGCGCCCGCGCCTCGAGGCCGCCGATACCGCCGAGTTCCACCTGCTGCTTCCCCTCGGCGGCGGAAGTCGCATCGAGGCACTCGGCCCACGGCCGCGGGATCCTGCGGCCCACATGAGCGCGTTCATCGACGGGGCGCGCGCGCGCTGGCGCGCTGCGCTCGCCGGATTCCGGCTGCAGGGACCCGGGCCGGTCGACACGCTGGCGCGCGCCATCACGGCGTCGCTCGCCTACGTGCTCGTCAATCGCGATGGCGCTGCGATCCAGCCGGGCTCCCGTTCCTACGCGCGCTCCTGGATCCGCGACGGCTCGCTCACGTCGACGGCGCTCCTCCGCCTCGGCCGCTTCGAGGAGGTGCGCGCGTTCATCGAGTGGTTCCTGCCGTTCCAGTATCCTTCGGGCCGCGCGCCCTGTTGTGTCGACCGCCGCGGAGCGGATCCCGTTCCCGAGCACGACAGCACCGGGGAGCTGATCTACCTCATCGCGGAATACGTGCGGCTCAGCGGGGACACGGCGGCGGCCCGCGCCTGGTGGCCGGCCGCCGAACGCGGAGCGGTCTTTCTCGACAGCCTGCGACACGAGCGGATGACGCCGCTCTACCGCGGCGCCGACAGCCTGATCTTCTACGGGCTCCTCCCGCCCTCCATCAGTCACGAGGGGTATTCGGCGAAGCCGGTCCACTCCTACTGGGACGACTTCTTCGCCCTGCGCGGGTTCAAGGACGCCGCCTGGCTCGCGCGCATGCTGGGCCAGACGGAGGCCGCCGCCCGCTGGGATTCCGTGGCTGCGGAGTTCCGCCGGGACGCCTTCGCGTCGATCGCGCTGGTCCGCTCGCGGCGGGACGTCGCGTACATCCCCGGGTCGGCCGACCTCGCGGATTTCGACGCCACGTCCACGACCATCGCGCTGGACCCGACAGGCGAGGAATCGCGTCTCCCCCGTGAGGCGCTCGATTCGACCTTCGCGCGCTATTTCCGGGAAGCGATGGCACGGAGCGACACTGCCGGGGGCTGGGAGGCGTACACACCGTACGAGTGGCGCAACGTCGGGGCGCTCGTGCGGCTGGGCGAGCGAGATCGGGCACTCGCACTCCTGCGCCTCCTCCTCGGCGACCGCCGTCCCGCCGCATGGCAGCAGTGGGGAGAAGTGGTGTGGCGCGAGCGGCGAATCGACCGCTTCATCGGCGACATGCCGCACACGTGGGTCGCCTCGGACTTCATCCGGTCGGCGCTCGACCTCTTCGCCTACGAGCGGCAGTCGGATTCGAGCATCGTGCTGCTGGCTGGGGTCGCGCCCGACTGGCTCGACGGGGAGGGGATCCGGCTAGAAGGGCTGCGCACGGCGGAGGGCGCGCTGACAGTCGCGGCGCGGCGGCGGGAAGGGTGGACCGAGGTCTCGTACGCGGTTACCGGGCGGGCGCCGCCGGGGGGCTTCGTCCTTGCGGCGCCCGGAGGGCGGCCCGTCGAGCTCCGGGTCGGTGGCCGGGCCGCGGCCGTCGGGCCGGATGGAACGGTGCGGCTGCGCCAGCCGCGCGGTCGCGTGCGGCTGCGCTACTGACCGAGCGCCGCTCCTCGTGTCCGGATGACGTCGCTGTAGAACCGCGCGCTCGACTTGGGCGTCCGTTCCTGCGTCGCGAAATTCACGTGCACGATGCCGAACCGCTTCGCGTAGCCGAGGCTCCACTCGAAGTTGTCGAGGAGCGACCACGCGAAGTAGCCCCGGACCGGAACGCCGCGCCCCATCGCGTTCCGGACGGCGCGAAGGTGCCAGCGGTAGTACGCGACGCGCAACGGGTCCTCGACGACGCCGTCGATCGCATGCGGCGCATCGTAGAAGGCGGCGCCGTTCTCGGTGATGTACAGCGGGATTTCGCCGTAGCGGGCGTGGACCCACTCGAGCACGGCATCGAGCGCATCGGGGAAGACTTCCCACCCGGTCTCGGTGACGATGTGCTCGCGCTGGGGGACGCGCTCGGCGCGGAGCGGGGGGGCGTCGGGCGCGGCCCGCATCACCCCGCGCGTGTAGTAGTTGATGCCGAGAAAGTCGATCGGAGTGCGGATGCGATCGAAATCGCTCGCGGCGAAATCAGGCCACGCCGCGCCGAAGATGTCGGCCATTTCGGGTGGGTACTCGCCGCGGAAGACCGGATCGAGGTACTGCCGGTTCATGTACGCGTCGGCACGGCGCGTGGCGGCGAGGTCGTCGGGCCGATCCGATGCCGGGTACTTCGGCTCCAGGTTCACGACGAGCCCGACCTGGCGGGCGCCGGCTGCGCGCGCGGCGAGCACGCCCTGGCCATGCGCCCGCAGGAGGTTGTGCGACACGCGCGGGCCTTCGAAGAGGCTCCGGTGCCCGGGGGCGAGCGCTCCGAAGTGGTAGCCGCCGTCCATCACGACCCACGGCTCGTTCAGTGTGGTCCAGAGCGGCACGCGGTCCCCGAGTGCCCGGACCATGGTCGCCGCATAATCGGCGAACCAGTGCGCGATGTCCGGATTGAGCCACCCGCCGCGGTCGTCGAGGGCGGCAGGAAGGTCCCAGTGATACAGGGTCACGCACGGCTGGATCTCCGCCTCGAGCAGGGCGTCCACCAGCCGGTCGTAGAAGGCGAGGCCGCGGGCGTTCACGGGCCCCGTGCCCTCGGGATGGATGCGGCTCCAGCTCACGCTGAAGCGGTAGGCGTTGAGCCCGAGCTCGCGCATGAGCCGTACGTCGTCCCGGTAGCGCGCGTAGTGGTCGCAGGCGATGTCGCCGGTGTCGCCGCCGGCGGTGAGGCCGGGGGTATGCGCGAAGCGATGCCAGATGCTCGGGCCGGCGCCATCGGCGAGGGGAGAGCCTTCCACCTGGTAGGCCGACGTGGCAGCGCCCCACAGGAAGTCGGCCGGA
>JBLNHD010000122.1:0-13074 GCA_050268825.1 Gemmatimonadota bacterium | reverse complement strand
CGTGAGCTCGGCGCCGAGCCGCGCGCACTCGCGGTCGAGGTCGATGGCATCGCCCAGGGGCACGAAGACGGCGGTGCCGTCGGTGAGGACCGCATTGCCGCCCACACGCTCGGCGGGCGCGTCGATCGCGAGCGCCGACACCTTGGCAAGGCGCTCGATGGTGGCGCGCTCCTGCGCCACCGCGCGCCGGGCGGCCGGCGAGAGATTCGAGGCCGACGCGCGGATCGCCTGACCCGGCGCGATCCCGTACTCCGCGCGAATTGCCCGAATGGCGCCGACGAGCTCCTGCACGAGCGCGAACTCGCGCAGCGCCGAGGCGTCGCGGGCGCGGGCATCGCTCCGCGGCCACCGCGCGCGCGCGAGCAACGCGTGCTCCCGCCGGCCCGGGATGCGGCTCCAGAGCTCCTCGGTAATGAACGGCATCACCGGATGCAGCAGCCGGAGTGCCGTATCGAACGTCTGCGTCACGACGGCCCGCGCGACATCGCCACCCGGCACGTCGCCATACAGCCGCGGCTTGATCTGCTCGATGTACCAGTCCGCCAGGTCGCTCCACACGAACCGGTAGACGGCGCCCGCCGCATCGTTCAGCCGGTAGCGCTCGTAGGCCTCGGTGGCCTCGACGACGGTGGCCTCGCAGCGGGCGATGATCCACCGGTCCGCCAGGGTGAGCTCCTCCCTGGCGACCACGTTCTTCCCGCGGCCAGCCAGGGGTCGTGCGGGCCCCTCGAGGTTCGAGAGGATGAAGCGTCCGGCGTTCCACAGCTTGTTGGCGAAGTTCCGCCCGGACGCGAACGACGTCTCGAGGTCCGCCGGATCGAGGATGAGGTCGGTGCCCACCGACATCCCCGAGACCGACGTGAAGCGCAGCGCATCGGCGCCATAGCGCTCCACCACCTCGAGCGGATCGATCCCGTTCCCGAGCGACTTGGACATCTTGCGATGCTGGGTGTCGCGCACCGTGCCGTGGAGGTACACATCGGTGAACGGCAGGTCGTCCATGAACTCGAGTCCCGCCATCACCATGCGGGCCACCCAGAAGAAGAGGATTTCGGGCGCAGTGACGAGGGCGTGGCCGGGATAGAAGGTTGCGAGGTCCGGGGTCTCGTCCGGCCACCCGAGCGAGGAGAAGGGCACCAGCCACGAGGAGAACCACGTGTCGAGCACGTCGTCGTCCTGGCGCACGCGGCCGCCGCAGCCGGGGCAGGCGTCGAGGTCGGTCCGGCTCACGCTGGTCCGCCCGCACCCCGCATGTTCGCAGTACCACACCGGAATCCGATGGCCCCACCAGAGCTGCCGCGAGATGACCCAGTCGCGGATGTTTTCCATCCACATGGCGTACTCGTCGCCACGCCGTTCGGGAATGAACCGCAGGCGACCGCTCCGGTACGCCTCGAGTGCGGGCCGGGCGAGCGGCTCCATCCGGACGAACCATTGCTCGGAGAGGCGGGGCTCGACCACGGTGTCGCACCGGTAGCAATGCCCGACGCCGTGCCGGTGCTCCTCGACCTTCTCGAGCAGCCCCAGCGCCTCGAACTCCGCGACGACGCGCGCCCGCGCCTCGAACCGGTCGAGGCCCTGGAAGCGCTCAGGCACGGTCTCGGCCATGCGCGCCTCGGGCGTCATGATGTCGATCGAGGCGAGACCCGCTCGCCGGCCGATCTCGAAGTCGGTCGGGTCGTGCGCCGGCGTGACCTTGACGGCGCCGGAGCCGAACTCGGGATCCACGGCGTCGTCCGCGACGATCGGGATGCGGCGATCCACGAGCGGGAGGAGGACCGCGGATCCGACGAGCTTCCGGTAGCGCCTGTCGTTCGGATGCACGGCGACGCCGGTGTCGCCGAGCATCGTCTCGGGGCGCGTCGTGGCCACCACCAGGTGGCCGCCCTTCTCGAGTGGATACCGGAGGTGCCAGAGCTTTCCGGCCGTTTCCGCCTTTTCCGCCTCCTCGTTCGAGAGGGCGGTGAGGCAGCGCGGGCACCAGTTGATGATGTAATGTCCGCGGTAGATGAGGCCTTTCTCGTGGAGCCGCACGAACGCCTCGCGGACCGCGCGGGAGAGGCCGGGATCGAGCGTGAAGTAGGTGCGGGACCAGTCGCAGCTCGCACCGATGGCCTTGATCTGCTCGAGGATGCGGGCGCCGGTTTCCGAGACGTAGTCCCAGACCCGCGCTTCGAAGGCCTCCCGGCCCAGGTCGAAGCGCGTGTGCCCCTCGCGCGCGAGGGCGCGCTCGACGACGTTCTGCGTGGCGATGCCGGCGTGATCGGTGCCCGGCAGCCAGAGCGCCGCGCGTCCGCGCATCCGCTCGAAGCGGATGAGCGTGTCCTGGATCGTGTCGTTGAGCCCGTGCCCCATGTGCAGGTGCGCCGTGACGTTCGGCGGGGGCATCATGATGACGTACGGTGCGGCGTGGCCGGCTTGCGGCGCGAAGATGCCCGACGCGGCCCAGCGCTCGTAGATCGGCCGCTCGATCGCGCTCGGATCGAATTGCGGGGGGAGCGGAGCGGTCATGCGGTCTGATCGCCCGGGCGGGATCCTCCGAGGCCGCGGTCATCCTCGCCGCGCACCAGGATGCTGTTGATCACACGGTCCACTCCATCGGCGCCGCGCACGGTGCGCGCGGCGAGCGTGCGCTGCGACCGCGAGGCGACCCAGCCGCGCAGCTCGACCACGCCGGGCGAAACCGCCCGCACTTCGATCGGCAGCCCCCGGAGCGCCGGAACGGCCGAGAGCGAGCCGCGCGCATCTCGCGCCGACGCGCCGGTCGAGACCCGCCGAACGGGGCCGGAGGTCCGCAGCCGTTTCGTGGCCCGCCCGATCCGCTCACGGTTGACGTCCCCCGCCCAGGCGCTGAGCGCGATCCCGAGCACCAGTCCGGAGAGGAGGCCAAGGCCGCCCCATCCCGCAATCTCCGCCGGTGAGAGCCGTTCGTCGTGGCGCACAGCGATTCCTCGTGCCAAATGGTTGAATGCTGCGTTAAGTTTAACACGCCCGGATGCCCGGGCGCAGGCATTCCGTTTCTCACTCTGCACAGGATCTACGCATGGCGGACGAGCGGGTCACGGTGACCCTTCCCGATCTCGCGCGGTGGCTTCTCGTCGCCCTCCTCGTCCTGGGCGGCCTCGGCCTCTATCTGTGGCTGGCGCCGGGCACGGCGCCGGTGGCCACGGAGGTCGTTGCGCCGTGAGCAGCGTTCGGCTGACGCTTCCGGATGGCAGCGTGCGGGAGCTCCCCGCCGGCGCGACCGGCCGGCAGCTCGCGGAGTCCATCGGGCCCGGTCTCGCCAAGGCCGCGCTCGCCATCAGGGTGGACGGCCAGGTTCGCGACCTCGACCGTCCCATCGAGCAGGATGCAACGGTCGCGATCCTGACGGAGCGCGACCCGGACGCGCTCGAGGTGCTGCGGCATTCGTCGGCGCACATCCTGGCCACGGCAGTGCGCGAGCTGTTCCCGGGCGCGGGCATCGGATTCGGCCCGCCGATCGAGGATGGCTTCTACTACGACTTCCAGGTGGACCGCCCGTTCACGCCCGAGGACCTCGAGCGCCTCGAGGCGAAGATGGCCGAGGTGGCGCAGCGGGATTACCCGTTCGTCCGCGAGGTCGTCGATCGCCGTGAAGCGAATCGCCGGTTTGCCGACGACCCGCTCAAGCTCGAGCGCATCGCCGAGCTCGGGGACGACGAGACGATCACGGTCTACACCGATGGCCCCTTCGTGGATCTCTGCCGCGGTCCGCACGTCCCGTCCACCGGACGCCTGCGCCACTTCAAGTTGCTCAGTGCCGCCGGCGCCTACTGGCGCGGCGACGAGCGGCGCCAGATGCTGCAGCGCATCTACGGCACGGCCTGGTTCCGGAAGGAGGATCTCGACGCCTACCTCCATCGCCTCGAGGAGGCGCGCCGCCGGGACCATCGTGTCATCGGGAAGCAGCTCGATCTCTTTTCGATCCAGGAGCTCGTGGGACCGGGGCTCGTCTTCTGGCATCCGAAAGGGGCCATGCTCAAGTGGCTCCTCTCGCGCGCGGTGGAGGACGACAACATCCGCAGCGGCTACGACCTGGTCTACACGCCGAACATCTCGCGCGAGGAGCTGTTCCACGTGTCCGGCCACCTGCCGCTCTACGGCGAGAACCAGTTTCCGCCGATGGCGGCCGGCGCCGGCGAGGACGAGGAAGTGCGGTACCGCGTCAAGCCGATGAACTGCCCGATGCACGCACTGATCTTTCGCAGCCAGCAGCGCAGCTACCGCGACCTGCCGATCCGGCTCTCGGAAGTGGCCAACGTCTATCGCAACGAGCGCTCGGGCACGCTGCATGGCCTGCTGCGGGTGCGCGGCCTCAGCATGGACGACGCGCACATCTTCTGCAGCATGGAGCAGGTGGAAGACGAAATCTTCCTCTGCCTCGATCAGGTGGACCGGCTGGTGCGGCAGGCGTTCGGGTTCGAGCTGGACTTCGAAGTCTCGACGCGCCCGCCGGAGCGCCTGGGCGGCGACGAGGTCTGGGACCGTGCCGAGGCCATCCTCCAGCGAGCCCTCGAACGGAAGCAGATCCCCTTCCGGGTGGACGAAGGAGGCGGCGCATTCTACGGGCCGAAGATCGACATCAAGTTCCGTGATGCCATCGGCCGGCTCTGGCAGGGCCCGACGGTCCAGCTCGACTTCAATCTTCCCGAGCGCTTCCAGCTCGAGTACACGGGTCCGGACAATCGCCCGCATCGCCCGGTCATGATTCACCGCGCGATCTACGGGACCCTGGAGCGGTTCACCGGCAATCTGATCGAGCACTTCGCGGGTGCCTTCCCGGTCTGGCTCGCGCCGGAGCAGGTGCGAGTCATTCCGATCAGCGATGCGCAGGCGGAGGCGGCCCGGGAGATGGCCGCCCGCCTCAAGCGCGGCGGCCTGCGGGTGCACGTGGACGACCGCGGGGAGACCCTCAACTACCGGATCCGCGAAGGCGAGACGCAGAAGATCCCGTACATGGCGGTGGTGGGTCAGCGGGAAGTCGAGGCGGACAGCGTGGCGGTGCGCGCGCGGGGGGCGGGGAAGAAGCAGGAGGTCATGACGCTGGACGCCTTTCTCGAGCGCGTCCTGCAGGAGGCGCGCGAGCGGACGCTCTGACGGCCGGCCGGGCACCGCGCGCCCTACCGCGGCCGGCGGGCGGCGGCCTATTTTCCGCCAGACGCAAACCCAGGCGACAGGTATCCAGTGAGCGACAGTACGACCCCGGTCATCGTGGCGGCGGTGCGCACCCCGATCGGCCGATATCTCGGCGGCCTTTCCTCCCTTCCGGCTCCCCGGCTGGGCGCCATTGCCATCCGCGAGGCGATTCGCCGGGCCGGCATCGAGCCGGACCAGGTCGAGGAAGTGCTGATGGGCCAGGTGGTGCAGGGAGGCTCGGGACAGGCGCCGGCGCGCCAGGCCCTGATCCACGCGGGAATTCCGGCGACGACCTCGGCCGTCACCATCAATGAGGTCTGCGGCTCCGGGCTTCGCGCGGTGATGCTCGCCGCGCAGGCGGTCCGCGCCGGCGACCGGCAGTGCGTCGTGGCCGGCGGGCAGGAGTCGATGTCCACCGCACCCCATTACGTCTACGGCATGCGCGCGGGGATCAAGGCGGGGAACCAGACCATGGTGGACGGCATGATCCACGACGGGCTCTGGGACTCGTTCGGTGCAAACCACATGGGCGAGTACGCCGAGTACACCGCCGAAAAGGCGGGGGTGTCCCGCGAGGATCAGGATCGCTTTGCCGAGCAGAGCCACCGGAAGGCCGTCGCAGCCCAGGACGAGGGGAAGTTCAAGGCAGAGATCGTCCCGGTCGAGGTGCCGGGGCCGAAGGGCGCCACGACCACGGTCGGCGCCGACGAATCTCCCCGCCGGGACACGACGGCGGATACCCTGGCCAAGCTCAAGCCGGCGTTCCGGAAGGACCGCGGCACCGTGACCGCCGGGAACGCGCCGGGCCTCAACGACGGGGCGAGCGCGGTCGTCGTCGCCTCGCTCGCCTATGCCAAGGCCCACGGCCTCACGCCGATGGCGAAGATCACGAGCTACGCCACCGGCGGCGGTGAGCCACGCGACCTCTTCTTCGCTCCCATCGTGGCCGTGCGCAATCTGATGGAGCGGGCGGGCACCGGCATCGACGACTACGACCTCATCGAGGCGAACGAGGCCTTTGCCGTGCAGGCCCTCGCGGACGGGCGGGAGCTCGGCTGGGACTGGGACCGCGTCAACGTGAACGGGGGCGCGGTGGCGCTCGGACACCCGATCGGCGCCAGCGGTGCGCGTGTCCTCACCACGCTGCTCTACGCACTGGACGATCGCCGGAAGTCGAGCGGGCTCGCCACGCTCTGCCTCGGTGGCGGCAACGCCGTCGCCCTCTCCGTGGAGAAGATCTGATGATACCAGCGCCCCGATCGCCTGCCGCCACCCTCGCCGTTCCCGCCGCGCTGTCCGCCCGGCGGGTGGTCACCGTCGGTCTCGCGGCACTCGTCGTCGCCGCAGCGGCGCAGGTCGCGGTGCCCGTGCCGTTCTCCCCGGTTCCCATGACGCTGCAGCCGCTCGCCGTCATCGTGGTCGGCGCGTTGCTCGGGCCGACGGCTGGTGCGGCGGCGCTCGTGGTCTACCTGATGGCCGGCGTTGCCGGCCTTCCTGTTTTTTCCGCCGGGCGTGCCGGAGCCGCGTGGCTGGTGGGCCCGACCGGCGGATATCTCCTCGCCTTTCCGGTCGCTGCAGCGGTCGTCGGTGCCATTGCCGGGGAACGTGAAGGGCGCGTGCCGCTGCTGCGCCTCCTCCTCGCGCTGGCGGCGGGCATGGGGGTCATCCACGCGGGGGGCGTCGCGCACCTGGCCCTGCTCGGCGGCGATCCGGCCGTGGCCTTCCGCATCGGCTTCGTCCCGTTCTTGACCGGGGACCTCCTCAAGATCGGCCTGGCCGCCGCGATCGTACTCGGTGCCGGGCCGGTACTGCGTTCCCGCCTTTGACCGAAACGCTGCCGGACCGGGGTCGGGTCAGGTGGGGGGCGGCGATCGGGTGGTCCGTCGCGTTCTTCGCGCTTTCCTATCTCCTGGCCGGAGTGCTGGGGGTCGCGGCGGCATTCGCCGTGGTCGGATCCTTCGAAGCGATTCCGGGCTGGACCAGCGCGGCGAGTGCGAGCGCGATCCTCATCCAGGGGACGGCGGGGCTCGCTGCCGCATTGATCGCGACGTGGCTCATCGGCGTGCGCGCCAATCGCCTCGATGCGAGGGCGCTGCGCTACGAATCGGGCCGCCGCGGTGCGGCCGGGATCGGGTGGGGCTTCGCGCTCGGCGGCGTGGCCGCGGCGACGGCGCTGCTGCTCGCCGTGATCATCGGTGGCGCCGAATGGGTGCGGGACAGCGGGGGCGCGGCGGCGTATGCGCGCGAGGCCGGGAAGACGCTTCTCGTGCTCGCACCGGCGGCGTTCGCCGAGGAAGTCATGTTCCGCGGAGTGCCGCTGGTGCTGCTCGCCGCCGCATTCGGGCGCGGACCGGCGCTCGTCGGGCTGGCGCTCCTCTTCGGCCTTGCCCATCTCGCGAATCCCGGCGTGACGCCGCTCGCCGTCGCGAACATCGCCGCCGCCGGCATCTTTCTCGGCCTCGCCTTCTACGCGCCTGGGGGGATCTTCACGGCGTTCGGCGCCCACCTCGGCTGGAATGCGACGCTCGCGGCACTCGACGCCCCGGTGAGCGGGCTGCCTTTCAGCATTCCGGCCATCGACTACGTCGCCGGGGGCCCGGCGTGGCTCACCGGCGGGGCCTTCGGGCCTGAAGGGGGCCTCACGGCCACGACCGCGATCGCACTCGCGTGCCTCGCCACGGCGCGCTGGATACGAAAGGAACTTCCGGCATGAAGCAGGCAGCGGTGATCGGCGCGGGAACGATGGGCAACGGCATCGCGCACGTGCTGGCGCAGCACGAATGGGATGTCGCGCTGATCGACAGCGCCGCGCCGGCGCTCGACAAGGCGCGCACGACGATCCGCGCCAACCTCGACCGCCAGGTCAAGAAGGGGACGCTCTCGGCGGACGCGCCGGACGCGATTCTGGGTCGCATCCGCACCGCCACCGAGCTCGACGCCGCGTCGGGCGCGTCGCTCGTGGTCGAGGCGGCGAGCGAGAACCCGGCGGTCAAGTTCGGGATCTTCGACACGCTCGACCGGATCGCCGGCACCGAAGCGATCCTGGCCACGAACACGAGCTCCATCTCCATCACCGAGATCGCAGCGCGCACCCGGCGGCCGGCGCAAGTCATCGGCATGCACTTCATGAACCCGGTGCCGGTGATGCAGCTCGTCGAGGTCATCCGCGGGCACGCCACCAGCGACGCCACGACGCAGGCCGTTATGGAGATCGCGCGCGCGCTCGGGAAGACGCCGGTGGAGGTGAACGACTATCCCGGCTTCGTCGCGAACCGCGTCCTGATGCCGATGATCAACGAAGCCATCTACTGCGTGATGGAGTCGGTGGCCACGCCCGAGTCGATCGACACCGTGATGAAGCTCGGCATGGCGCATCCGATGGGACCGCTCACCCTGGCGGATTTCATCGGGCTCGATGTCTGTCTCGCCATCCTCGAGGTGCTCCATCGCGGCCTCGGGGACGACAAGTACCGCCCGTGCCCGCTGCTCCGCCGGATGGTCGCGGCCGGGTATCTCGGGCGAAAGAGCGGGCGCGGGTTCTACGACTACGCGACGCAGCAGCGCTAACGGCGTCCTCACCGGATCATGCACCCCAACGGAGCATCGATGGACATCTTCGCCGACATCAAGGGGCTCGGCCACGAGCAGCTGGTTCTCTGCCACGATCCATCGTGCGGCTATCTCGGCATCATCGCGATCCACGATACGACGCTCGGACCCGCACTCGGCGGCACGCGCTACTGGCAGTACGCGAGCACCGATGACGCCATTACCGATGCGCTCCGGCTGGCGCGGGGGATGACCTACAAGGCCGCCGTCGCCGGGCTCAACCTCGGCGGGGGCAAGTCGGTCATCATCGGGGACAACAAGCGCGCCGACCGCGAAGCGCTCTTCCGCGCGCACGGTCGCTTCGTCGAGACCCTTGGCGGCCGCTACATCACGGCGGAGGACATCGGCACCAGCCCGGCCGACATGGAATACGTGAAGCTCGAGACGAACCACGTGGCCGGGCTCATGGGGCTGTCCGGGGACCCGTCTCCCGTGACCGCGTACGGGGTCTACATGGGAATGAAGGCCGCCGCCAGGGTGCGGTGGGGCACCGACGAGCTGGCCGGGAAGACGGTCGCGGTCCAGGGGGCGGGGAAGGTCGCCTACTATCTCTGCCGGCATCTCCACGCCGAGGGCGTGTCGATCATCGTCACGGACATCGACGGCGCCAAGGTGCGCCGATGCGTCGAGGAGTTCGGCGCGAAGGCGGTGGCGCCCGACGCGATCTACGACCAGAAGGCCGACGTCTATGCGCCGTGCGCCCTCGGGGCCACGATCAACGACGATACGCTCAAGCGGCTCAAGGTGGCGGTCATCGCGGGCGGGGCCAACAATCAGCTGGCCGAGACGCGCCATGGCGATGCCCTCGAGGCGAAGGGAATGCTCTACGCGCCGGATTACGTCATCAACGGGGGCGGCGTCATCAACGTCTACGGCGAGCTGCATCGCTGGCCGGAAGAGCGGTCGCGGAAGAAGGCCGGGGAGATCTACGACACGATCCTCCGGATCTTCGAGATCGCCCGGCGCGACGGGATCCCGTCCTACCTCGCGGCCGACCGGCTCGCGGAGGAGCGGATCGCGGCCGTCGCGGGACTCGACCGCATGTGGCTCCGCGGGCGCTGAGGCGTAGATTCGACGATGCCCGAGATCATTCCGATCGCCGCTGACCACGCGGGATTCGCCCTGAAGGAGCGCCTCGTCGCCGAGCTGCGGCGCCTCGGCTACGAGCCACAGGACTACGGCACCAACTCGGCGGAGTCCACGGACTATCCGGGGTACGCCCACCAGGTCGCAGCGCAGGTGGAGGGCGGCGCGGCCACGCGCGGCATCCTCGCGTGCGGCACGGGGCTCGGGATGTCGTACGCGGCCAATCGGCACCGGGGGGTGCGCGCCGCCGTCGCCTGGAACGACGAAGTCGCCCGGCTCGCGCGGGAGCACAACGACGCGAACGTTCTGGTGCTTCCGGCCCGGTTCGTCTCCGAGGACGATGCGGTCACCATTCTCCGCACCTGGCTCGAGACCGGGTTCGAGGGCGGTCGGCACGCGCGGCGCGTCGCCGCCATCGACGAGGCGGTCCGGTGACGCTGCGTCACAACGCGCCGCTGCGCGAGGCGGATCCGGTCGTGGCGGCGCTGGTGGACCGCGAGCTCGCCCGGCAGCGCCACGGTCTCGAGCTCATCGCCAGCGAGAACTTCGCGAGCCGCGCCGTCATCGATGCGGCGGGCACACCGCTCACCAACAAGTACGCCGAGGGATACCCCGGCCGTCGCTACTATGGCGGCTGCGAGGTGGTGGACGAGGTCGAGCAGCTCGCCATCGACCGCGCGAAGCAGCTCTTCGGCGCAGCGCACGCCAATGTGCAGCCCCATTCGGGCGCGCAGGCCAACTTCGCCGCCTTCATGGCGGTGCTGCGGCCGGGCGAGCCGCTGCTCGGGATGTCGCTCCCGCACGGCGGGCATCTGTCGCACGGCGCGTCCGTCAACCACAGCGGCGTGATCTGGCGAGCGACGCACTACGGCGTGAATCCGGCCACGGGCCGGATCGACTACGACGCCGTGCGAGACCAGGCCCGACGGGAGCTGCCGCGCCTCATCGTGGCGGGCGGAAGCGCGTACTCGCGCATCATCGACTTCGCCACCTTCCGCGCCATCGCGGACGAGGTCGGAGCGTCGCTGCTCGTGGACATGGCACATTTCGCGGGGCTCGTCGCCGGCGGGGTGCATCCCTCGCCGGTGCCGCACGCGCACGTCGTGACGACCACGACGCACAAGACGCTGCGGGGGCCGCGCGCCGGCCTCATACTCTGCGGAGCGGATCTGGCCAAGGCAGTGGACAAATCGGTCTTTCCCGGCACCCAGGGCGGTCCGCTCGAGCACGTGATCGCCGCCAAGGCCGTGGCCTTCGGGGAGGCGCTCACCGACGACTTCCGCCGCTACGCGCGCCAGGTGGTGGCCAATGCGAAGGCGCTGGCCGAGGCACTTGTCGAGCGGGGATTCGCCATCGTCTCGGGCGGGACCGATACGCACCTGATGCTGGTGGATCTGCGGCCGAAGGACCTGACCGGCAAGGCGGCGGAACAGATCCTCGGGCGCGCGGGGATTACGGTCAACAAGAACACGATTCCCGACGATCCGCAGTCGCCGTTCGTCACCAGCGGCATACGGCTGGGCACGCCCGCGCTCACGACGCGGGGGATGGGCACCGAAGCGATGCGGCGCATCGCCGGGCTGATCGACCGGGCACTGGCCCGGCCGGAGGACGACGTCCTGGACGGCGTCCGGCGCGAAGTGGAAGAGCTTGCCGGGGCGTTCCCGCTCTACCGGGGAGACGACCACGCATGAACAACCTCCAGTTCGCAGACGGCGTGCTGGCCCGGATCCGGGCGCAGGGCGGACATTACGACGAGCGGGCCTACCTTTTCGTGCTCGCAGCCGTCGAATACCTGCAGGGGCAGCTCGAGCATCGGCGCCACGTGACCGGGCCCGAGCTCGCGCACGCTTGCCGCGAGTTTGCGGTGCGGCAGTTCGGCCTGATGGCGCATCCGGTGCTCGAGCACTGGGGCGTCACGCGCACCGAGGACCTCGGTCGCATCGTCTATACGCTGGTCGAGGTCGGCCTGCTCGTCACCCAGCCGGGCGACCGGGAGAGCGATTTCGCCGGCGTCTACGATTTTCATGATGCGTTCCGGTCGGAGTATGCCTGGGAGGGAATCCCGGAGTCCTGATCGAGTCCCGTGTGACGGAGGGAGCCATGGAGAGCAGAGACTGGCCGACGTGTCAGAAGTGCTCGCGGGGAACCCTGATACCGCTCTCGGACTATGGCAGGGACGGCGCCCCGATCACCTACAAGGCCTGGGTGTGCACCAACCCGGAGTGCGGCTTCAATCTGCGGATCGATAACGGCGAGATCAGTTTCGGCCGTACCATCGGACAGAGCCAGAAGTAGCCCCAACGGGGCGCGCCGGGCGCGGAGGCGCGCTCCCGTTCCGCGATTCACCACCCACCCCTCCGGACGGACATGCCATCCATCCCCGTGCTCTCGCCCGCCGAGTCCGAAGCCTGGGACGCGCAGGCGGAGCGCGCCGGCATCGCGCGCGAGACGCTGATGGATGCCGCCGGCCGCGCTGCCGCGGCCGTCCTGGCGCGGCGGTTTTCCACCGCGCTCGGGAACGGCGCGCTGATCGCGGCGGGACCCGGCAACAATGGGGGAGACGGGTGGGTGCTTGCGCGGGCGCTCCATCAGGCCGGCATCGCCGTCTGGGTGGCTGCGCCCACCGAGGGCTCACGATCCGCCCTGTGCGAGGCGGCGCGCGCACGCGCGCTGGCGCAGGGCGTGCGCGAGGTCCCGCCGGACGGACCGTGGCCGGTGCCGGGCCTCGCCGTCGATGCCCTGCTCGGCACCGGCGCGCGCGGAGCGCCGCGGACCGCGATCGCGTCGCTCGTCGAGCGGCTGCGCGACCTGCGCGTCCCGCTCGTCGCGCTCGACGGGCCCACCGGGCTCGATCTCGCCACCGGCGTCGTGCACGGTGCGCCGCATGCCGATCTCTCCATCACGTTCGGCGGCGTGCGGCGGGGTCATCTGCTGGCCCGCGACGAGACGGGAGAGGTCCTCGTCGTGGATATCGGGCACCCGCCGCCCCCGGCGTCGCTTCCGCGCCTCGTGAACGACGCCTGGGCGGGCCGCGAGCTGCCCCGCTTCGCGGCCGCCGACCACAAGGGCGTGCGCGGCCGCGTGGCCGTGATCGGCGTCGCGCCTGGAATGAGTGGTGCGCTCCGCCTCGCGGCGCGAGCGGCCCTCGCCGCCGGGGCGGGGTACGTTCACGTCGTGGCGCCCCCCGCGACCGTCGCCGAGCTCCGCGGGGCCGAGCCC
>JBLNHD010000121.1:0-6152 GCA_050268825.1 Gemmatimonadota bacterium | reverse complement strand
CAGCATGGACTGCGCACACGACAACACGAAAGGACGAAAGGGGCGGCGCGGGGTGGGGTCCCCCTCGCCGTGCCCGCCTCACCGCACGATCGGCGTCGCCCGCCTGTCCGGCGAGCCTCACGGAACAAGCCTCCGAGCCCGGTTTTCGTGCTGCTGTCCAACCAGTCTGATCCCGGAACGCCGCCAGGAGCTGTGTCCCGATCCCGGCTATCTTTCCGGCATGACGACCCCCACCGATACCTCGACCTGGCTCCACCACCTCGAAGACGAAGCGGACGCGGCGTTTCTCTACCGGGAGCTCGCGGGCTCGGAAGAAAACGCCGAACGTGCGCGGATCTATCGCGAGCTCGCCGAGGTCGAGGATCGGCATGTCGAGATGTGGCGGAAGCTGCTGGCGGAGCACGGAAAGCCGGTCGGCGTTCCCGAACCCTCGCGCGGCGCCCGGTTCCGGGCCTGGGTGGCGCGACGGGTGGGCAGCGGCGTGCTGCTGCCGATGCTGCTCGAGGAGGAGGGTCGGGAGGTCAAGGGGTACCTGCGGCTCTACCGCTCGGCGCCCGATGCCGAGGCGGCTCCGACCGCGCTCCGGCTGGCCCAGGAGTCCAAGGAGCATGCGGGCACGCTCGCCCAGCTCGCCGGAGCCAGCGGGGAGCCCTGGCACAAGACGGGGGCCGGCGGATTCCTGCGAAACGTCGTCTACGGGTTCAACGATGGCCTGACCGCCAACTTCGGCCTCGTTGCGGGGATGATCGGCGCGCAGAGCTCGTTCGACACGGTGGAGCACGCCCTCATCGTGGCGGGGCTCGCCGGGGTGGTCGCGGACGCGCTCTCGATGGGCGCCTCCGGGTACCTCGCCGCGAAGAGCGAGCGCGAGGTGTTCGAGCACGAGATTGCCATGGAGCGCGAGGAAATCCGCCTCATGCCCGAGCTCGAGCGCGAGGAGCTGAGCCTGCTCTACCAGGCGAAGGGCATTCCGAGTGCGCAGGCCGAGGCCCTCGCCGCGCAGGTCATGACCGACCCCGAGCAGGCGCTCGCCGAGAAGGTGCGCGAGGAGCTCAAGATCGGCGAGGCGACATCGACGCCGATGCGCGAGGCGTGGATCACCGGGACCGCCACCGCCCTCGGCGCCCTCATCCCCGTCGCGCCATTCCTCTTCTCGACCGGCCCGGGCGCGATCTGGACGTCCTTCGCGCTGGCAATGCTCTCCCACTTCGGGGTCGGTGCCGCGCGCAGCTTCTTCACCGGCCGCGGCGTCTTCAAGAGCGGGCTCGACATGTTCATCGTCGGCCTGGGGGTGGCCATCGCCGGATACTTCCTCGGCGAGTGGGTCGTGAAGATCCTCTAGTGCCCGGCCGCAACCCGCTCCGCTTCGGACTCTGCTGCCAGTTTCTCGACGCGCCGATCCGCTTCCGCACGGCGACGCATCGCTATGCCGGGGCGCTCGCCGCGGAGGTGCGCGCCGAGTATCTGCGCGGGATTGCGCGCGACAACGCGGCCTCGCTCCTGCAGGCGGTGGAGACCTGCGCGCAGCTCGGCATCGGGGCGTTCCGGATCAACAGCCAGATCCTTCCGCTCGGCACGCATCCAGCGAGCGGGTACTCTCTCGCGTCGCTCGACCTCGATGGCACGCTGCACGACGCCTTTCGCGCCGCCGGGGAGCGGGCGCGCGCCCTCGACGTCCGCCTCTCGTTCCATCCCGACCAGTTCGTGGTCCTCAACTCGGTGCGCGACGACGTGGCGGCCTCGTCGGTGCGCGAGCTCGACTTCCAGGCGACGCTCGCGGCGCTGATCGGCGCGGATACGCTGGTCCTCCACGGCGGGTCGCTCACGGGGGGACGTGATGCGGCGCTCAACCGCCTGGCGCGCGGAATCGACCGGCTCGGCTCGGAGGCGCGCGCCCGCCTGGCGCTCGAGAACGACGACCGGCAGTTCACCCCGTCCGACCTGCTTCCGCTCGCGCTCCGGCAGGCGGTGCCCCTCGTCTACGACGTCCACCACCACCGGTGTCTCCCCGACGGCCTCGACGTGCCCGCCGCGACCGAGGCGGCTGCGGAAACCTGGGGCGATCGGGAGCCGTGGACGCACATCTCGTCTCCGCGCGACGGGTGGTCCGCGGCGAACCCGCGGCCCCACGCCGACTACATCGATCCGGCCGACTTCCCGCCCTCCTGGCTCGGACGCCGGCTCACCATCGACGTCGAAGCCAAGGCGAAGGAGCGCGCGGTCGTCGCGATCATGGAGGCGCTGGCCGTCGGGGCGGGATGACCGCGTCCGCCCGACCGGTTACCTTCCCCGCGCCATGACCGACGCCGCTCAGCGCTCCACCACCCCGGCCGCCCCGGCGGACGAGGTGTCCCGCCGCCGCACGTTCGCGATCATCAGCCATCCCGACGCCGGCAAGACGACCCTCACCGAGAAGCTCCTCCTCTACGGCGGCGCGATCCACCTGGCGGGCGCGGTGAAGGCGCGGCGCGCCCAGCGGCATGCCACGAGCGACTGGATGGCACTCGAGCAGGAGCGCGGCATCTCGGTCACCTCGAGCGTGATGCAGTTCGAGTATCAGGGCTACAAGGTGAACCTGCTCGACACGCCCGGCCACGGCGATTTCAGCGAGGACACCTATCGCACCCTCGTCGCCGCCGACAGCGCCGTGATGCTGCTCGACAACCGGCGCGGCGTCGAGGAGCGGACGCGCCAGCTCTTCGACGTCTGCCGCATGCGTCGCACGCCGATCTTCACCTTCGTGAACAAGTGCGACCGGGTCGGCGCGCCGCCGCTCCAGCTCATCGGCGACGTCGAGAACGACCTCGGCATCCGCTGCTACCCGATGACCTGGCCCATCTTCGGCGAGAACCAGTTCCTCGGTGTCTACGAGCGCGGCACGGGGCTGGTCCACCTCTTCGAGCGCGATGCCGCCCATGGCGCCGAGCGCGCGGAGGCGCTGACCGGCCCGCTCGACGACCCGGCGATCGCGGCCCGGCTCGCGTCGGCCATGGATACGTTGCGAGAGGAGCTCGAGCTGCTCGACCTCGCCGGGGAAACGTTCGATCCGGCAGCCGTCCTGGCCGGCACCCTCACACCGGTGTTCTTCGGGAGCGCGCTCACCAATTTCGGTGTCGAGCCGTTCCTCCACGCGTTCCTGCCGCTCGCGCCTGCCCCGCTTCCCCGCGAGAGCAGCGCGGGGCCGATCGGCCCGAAGACGGATGGCTTCTCCGGGTTCGTCTTCAAGATCCAGGCGAACATGGACCCGAAGCACCGGGACCGGATCGCCTTCCTCCGGATCGTGTCGGGACGCTTCGAGGCGGGGATGACCGCGCTGCACGTGCGGTCGGGGAAGCCGCTCCGCCTCGCGGCACCGCAGCAGTTCCTGGCGCGGGAGCGAACGGCGATCGAAGAAGCGTGGCCGGGGGACGTCGTCGGCCTGCACGACCGGGGCACGCTCCGGATCGGGGACACGCTGACCGGCGGGGCGGTGCTGGCGTTCGCGAACATCCCGCGCTTCTCGCCCGAGCTCTTCGCCCGCGTCCGGCTCGCCGACCCGATGCGGCGGAAGCAGCTCGACACGGGGCTCCGGCAGCTCTCGGAAGAGGGCGCGGCGCAGGTCTTCTACGAGGATTCGATCGTGGGGCCGAGCCCCATCGTGGGCGCGGTGGGTCAGCTGCAGTTCGACGTGCTGCTGCACCGGCTCGAGCACGAGTACGGCGTCCCCGCCAAGCTCGAGCGGCTCGGCTTCTCGATCGCGCGCTGGGTCGTGGGCGATATCGACGAGATCACCCGCATCGGCGAGGGCTACGGGAAACGCCTGGTCTACGACTCCCGCGGCGCGCCCCTCATCCTCTTCGAGAACGAGTACACCCTCCGCGGCACGCTCGAGCGCGAGACCCGGATCGAGTTTCACGCGGTGGCGCCGTGAGTTTGGCCTGAACCACGGAGGCGCGGAGACTCGGAGGGCGAGCGGGGGCGGGGGTCGGGGTTGAGGCGAGGCGAGGCGAGGCGAGGCGACAAAAGCCACACGAAAACAGGAAAGCGCGAAAGGCGCCGGTGGCCGAAGCTGCTCCGCGCGCCCGGGCCATCGGAGCCCGAACGCGCACGGTGCCTTTCGCGCTTTCGTGTTTTCGTGTCCTGCAGTTTCCGTCGCTGTCCCGATTCAGCCGCCGCGCGCGCGAATGCGCGTCCTCGGCGCGACCTCCGCCTTCCGTGCCTCAGCTAATCACCGACGACCAGGTTGACGAGGCGGTTCGGGACGTGAATGACCTTCCGCACCGTCCGGTCTCCGATGAAGCGGCGGGTGGTGTCGTCGAGAAGGGCGGCGGCCACCGTCGCCTCCTCACCGGCGTCGCGACGGACGAGAATGCGTGACCGCGTCTTCCCGCTCACCTGCACCGCCACCTCCACGCTGTCCTCCACCGTGAGCGACTCCTCCCACTCCGGCCAGCGTTCGTCGAACACCGATCCGCCGTGACCGAGGCGCTCCCAGCATTCCTCGGCGAAGTGGGGCGCGAACGGGGCGATCATGACGACGAGGTCCTCCACGATCCGCCGGTCGGCGCACCCGGCATCACGGAGCGTATTGACCAGCTCCATGTACGCGGCGATCGCCACGTTGTAGCCCAGCGCCTCGATGGCACCATGCGCCTTCTTCATCGTCTCGTGCCATTTGATCTCGACGTGGCGCGGCAGGTCGGCGATGATGTTGCGCGTCGCGTCCCCCACCAGCGCCCAGACCTTGTCGAGGAAGCGGCGCGGCCCGGCGATCCCCTCGTCGCGGAAGTCGCCACCTTCCTGGAACGGCCCGAGGAACATCAGGTACATGCGGAAGGTGTCGGCGCCCCACTTCGCGATGTAGTCGTCCGGCACCACGACATTGCCGCGCGACTTCGACATCTTCGCGCCGTCCTTGACGATGAGGCCGTGCGCACGGAAGACCTTGAACGGCTCGTCGAAGTCCACGTGGCCGAGCTCGTGGAGCACCATCGCGATGAACCGGGCGTAGAGGAGGTGCAGGACCGCATGCTCGTTGCCGCCGATGTAGGTCGCGACGGGGCACCAGCGGCGGACGCGCTCGCGGTCGAACGGCCGGTCGTCGAAGTCGGTGCTCGTGTACCGGAGGTAGTACCACGCCGAATCGAGGAACGTATCGGAGACGTCCGTCTCCCGCCGCGCGCGGGCCCCGCACGTCGGACAGGGCGTGTAGTACCACTCCTCGTGCCGTGCGAGCGGCGAGATGCCGCTGTCATCGGGGCGGAAATCCTCGATCTCCGGAAGGAGCACGGGGAGCTCGGACTCGGGAACCGGCACCGCGCCGCACTTGTCGCAGTAGATGATGGGAATCGGCGGACCCCAGTACCGCTGGCGCGAGATGCACCAGTCATGGAGCCGGTACTGCACCTTTCCCTTCCCCGCGCCGCTCCACTCCAGCCAGCGGATGATCGCCGTCTTCCCCTCGTCTGCGGGCATCCCGGTGAATCGCTCCGACTCGACGAGCCGCCCTTCGTCGTCGATGACTTGCACGATGGGGAGCCGGAACTTCTCGGCGAACTCCCGATCCCGCTCGTCGTGCGCGGGCACCGCCATGATCGCCCCGGTGCCGTAGCCCATCAGCACGTAGTCGGCGACCCAGACGGGGATCCGGCGGCCGGTGGCCGGATTCCGCGCGAAGGCGCCGGTGAAGACGCCGGTCTTCTCCTTGTCCACCACCTTGCGGCTCACGAGATCCCGGGAGAGCGTCGCGGTGCGGTACGCCTCCACGGCCTCGCGCTGCGCCGGCGTGACCAGCGCATCCACCAGCGGGTGCTCCGGCGCGAGGACCATGAACGTCGCCCCGAAGATCGTGTCGGGCCGGGTGGTGTACACCTCGATCGACCGCCCGGAGTCCACCGGAAAGACGATCTCCGCCCCCTCGGACCGGCCGAGCCAGTTGCGCTGCGCGGTGGCCGTCGTCTCCGACCAGTGCATCTTCGACGGGTCGTCGAGATTGGCGAGGAGCCGGTCGGCGTACTCGCTGATCCGGAAGAACCACTGCTCGAGGATCCGCTGCTCCACCACGGCGTCGCATCGCTCGCAGCGGCCGCCCACGACCTGCTCGTTGGCGAGCACGGTCTTGTCGTTGGGGCACCAGTTGACGGCTGCGGCCTTCTTGTACGCCTTCCCCGCCT
>JBLNHD010000120.1:0-10166 GCA_050268825.1 Gemmatimonadota bacterium | reverse complement strand
GGAGCCGACCTCGCGCACCCTCCGCATCGAGGGGCTTCCCTCAGCTCGGGTCCGCGATCCCGCCTGGCACCCGGATGGCGAGCGGATCGCCTTCGTCGAGGCGATGCCGCGCGTCGGCGCGGGAGGGCGGCTCTGGATCGTGAGCCGCAACGGCGGACGCGCCACGCCGCTGACCGGGGAGGGCACCACACTGTACGCCCCGGTGTTCGCACCCGATGGAAGGCGCGTGGCCTACTTCGCACGGGACTCGGCCGGGGCGGTGCAGGTCTGGGTCCAGGACGTGGGTGTGCAAGGTGGCCGCGCCGTGCAGCTCACGTCGCATGAGGACGTAGCACCGACGCGGATCCGCTGGGCCCCGGACGGCGATCATGTCGTCTATGCCGCCGACGGCCGCCTCTGGAGACGTCCGGCAGCCGCCGGCCGGCCGTCGGAGATCCCATTCGTCGCGGCGCTCCGCTTCGAGCGTCCGCGGCGAGCGCTTCCCCAGGCACACTTCCCGGCGCCCGGGCGCCAGGAGCCGGTGCACGCCTTTGCCGGCCTCGCCCTGGCGCCGGATGCGGGGCGGATCGCCATGATCGCGCTCGGGAAGCTCTGGGTGATGCCGATCGGCGGACGGCCGCGGGCCGTGACCGAGCTCCCGCCGAGCGCGAGGTACCTCACCTGGTCGTCCGACGACGTACTCGCCTGGTCCGCCGGGCCGTTCGGCGAAGAGGACATCCACGCGATCGATCTCTCCAGCGGTGCAACGCGCCGGGTGACGGCGCTCGCCGGCCGCGAGGTCTTTCCCGCCTTTTCACCCGACGGCGACCATCTGGCGTTCGTGCACCAGGGCGCGGCGGGCGCGGCGAGGCTGATGGTCGCGCCTGCTGGGGCGCGGAATCTTGCCGATGCGTCGCGCATCGCGCTGCTCGATTCGCTCGAACTCGGCTGGACCGCGTCGAGTGCCGACGTGCCGGTCTGGTCGCCGCAGTCGGATGCCCTGCTGCGAACCTCCGGTGGGTGGAGTCCGGTCGCTCCGACAGTCGGCATCGAGACCCGGCTCGACGGTGGCCGTCGCGAGATTGCCGGCTTCCCCGATGCGCCCCTCTACCTGCGCTGGACGCGCGATGGACTCGCCTTCGTGCGCCACGCGCGGCTCTGGCTCGCCCCGTTCGGCGCGGACAGTGCGCAACAGCCCACGCCGCTCGGCGCCGACCCGGCGATGTTCCTCACTTCGTCGGCCGACGGAACGCTGCTGTACGTCTCGGAGGGCGGCCTGCGCCTGCGTGGCTCGAACGGCGGCGAGCGGCTCCTCGGCTGGCCGCTCGCGTACACGCCGCCGGTGGCGAAGTCCCTGCTGATCCGGAACGCCCGCGTCATCGACGGGACCGGCATACCGGCGACGGCGCCGCGCGACATTCTCATCGAGGCGGGCCGGGTCTCGGCCATCGCCGCGGTGGGCACGTTCGATGCCCGCGCGCCGCAGGCCGGATCGGGCGAAGTTCTCGATGTGCAGGGCGGCTTCGTCATGCCGGGTCTCATCGACCTGCACGCCCACCTGTACCGGCCCGACGTGCTCCCGGGATTCCTCTACTTCGGCGTCATGACGCTGCGCGACCAGGGCGCTCCGCTCGGGCCGCTGGTGTCGTACGCGGAGGGCGTCGCCTCGGGCGCGTTCGCCGGCCCGCGGCTCGGCTACGGCGGCTTTCAGCTCTACACCGACTGGGCGTGGGATACCGAGGACGGCCTCGGCGTCGAGCCGGAAGCGGATCCCGGGCACGCGGTGCGCAGCGTGGCGCTCGCCGCACTCTTCGGGGCACAGCACGTGAAGACGCGTACCTTCCGGCGCTGGGACATCAACGCGCGGCTCGTCGCCGAGGCGCACCGGCGCGGCCTGCGGGCGACGGGACACTGTGCCCACCCGCTGCCGCTCGTGGCCGCGGGCATGGACGCCCAGGAGCATGTGGGCTTCTGCCCGCCGCGCGGCGGAGGGAGGATGTACGACGATCTGGTGCAGCTCTATCGGGCCGCGGGCATCGCCGTCGTGCCGACGATCTCCTATACCGCCTTCGCCGCGCGGCTCGAGCGCCCGAGCCTCCTCGAGGCCGATGCTGAAGTCCGCGCGTTCCTTCCCGAGGTCGCGAGCTTCGGATGGATGCTCGGCATGGACCGAGGGCGCCGAGGCGATCTGGAGCGCACGGCGCGCGCGGCGCGCGACGCCACCCGGACCCTGGCCCGTGCCGGCGTCACGATCGGCACCGGCACCGATATCTGGCAACTTCCGACGGGCGTGCACCTGGAAATGGAGGAGCTGGTGGCCGCCGGGCTCTCCCCGCTCGAGGCGATCCGCGCAGCGACGTGGAATGCGGCCCGGATCCTCGGTGCCGACCAGGACCTCGGAACGGTGGCACCGGGCAGGATCGCCGACCTGGTGATCGTCGACCGGGACCCGACGGCGGACATCCGGAACAGCCGACGGATCACCCACGTGATTCAGGGTGGGCGCGTCGTGGATCGCCGGGCCCTCCGCGGCGTCTATCGCTGACGCGCGAACAGTTCCGGAAGACACGACGCCCCGCCGATGTGGCGGGGCGTCGTGTCTGCGGGTCGCTGCGCCTAGATGCGGGATCCCAGGATCCGCGATCGCTTCGCGAGACCCCAGAAGAGCAGGATCAGACCGACCACCGCAAACACATGAACGATCGGGCTCAGGATGCCCAGCCCGGCCGTGAGAATCGTCCAGCAGACCAGCAGCGCGATACCGACCCACGCGAGGGTGTGCATGGTGCCTCCGAAGGAGTAGTGACGCCGGCCGGCGCCGGACGCCGCACCAAGATGCACGAGGGGTGCGCTTCCGGCTGCAACGGGCATCACACCGGATGGCTGTGTGCCGGCACAGGGGTGGCAGGGTCAAGGGGAGACCCCCCAGTCCGGTGTCGTCTCGAGAAAGTCGAGCGAACGCGTGAGATTGACGATGCCACCGCCATCAAGCGCGACTGGCCGATCGGACCGGTCGGGTGCATGATGTGCGTCATGAATCGAACCCTCGAGCTCGACCTTCTCCAGACCCTCACCCTCGCCGCCGTCGTCTACTTCGGCGGCATTCTTCTGCGCCGGCGGCTCGGCTGGCTGGACCGGCTGAATATCCCGGCCGCGGTGATCGGAGGGTTGCTGTTCACCCTCGCCGTGGTCGTCGCGCGCGAGCTCGGCTGCTCGCTCTCGCTCGACACGAGTGCCCAGCCGCTCCTCAGCGTCGCATTCTTCACGTCGATCGGGATGGGCGCGAGCCTCGCGCTCCTCCGCGCGGGCGGGATCCAGGTGGGCGTCTTCCTCCTCCTCGCCACCATCTTCTGTTTCGTCCAGAACTTCATCGGCATGGGCATCGCCGGGCTCTTCGGCGCGCATCCGCTCCTCGGCGTGATGGCGGGCTCGGTGACGCTCGTCGGCGGGCCGGCGACGGGCATGGCGTTCGCGCCGGTCTTCGAGGAGGCGGGCCTCGCCGGGGCGGCGCCCCTGGCCCTGGCGGCGGCCACGATCGGCATCATCTTCGGCGGGCTCACGGGGGGTCCGGCGGGGACCTGGCTGGTGCGGAAGCACGGGCTCCGGTCGACGGGGTCGACCGCGGAGGAAATGCGGGCGGAACTCTCCGAGGCGCCCGAGACGTTCGTGGTCGAGGTCGAGCAGGAGGACACCGCGCTGGTTCGCAACATGATCGTGCTCGCCGTGGCGATGGGCATCGGGAGCGCGGTGAGTCCGGTGATCCAGTCGCTCGGCGTGACGCTGCCGGCGTACATCGGGGCGATGATGGTCGCCGCGCTCATCCGGAACGTGGACGACGCGACCGGCTGGTTCCGGATCGATCAGCGCCAGATGGAGTTCGTGGGCAACCTCGCGCTCAACATCTTCCTCACCGTCGCGCTGATGAACCTGCAGCCGTGGCAGCTCGCCGGCGTGGCGGCGCCGCTGCTGGTGATCCTCCTGGTGCAGGTCCTGGTGGTGCTCGCCTTCGCGGTGACGCTGTCGTTCGCGATCATGGGGCGCGACTACGACTCCGCGGTCATGGCCAGCGGGTTCATCGGCTTCGTGCTCGGCACGACGGCGAACGCGGTCGCCAACATGCGCGCGCTCGTCCTGCGGTTCGGCGCGGCGCCGCGCGCCTTCCTCGTGGTGCCGCTCGTCGGCGCCTTCTTCATCGACTTCACCAACGCGCTGATCATCACCTTCTTCGTGAACTGGCTGCGCTAGCGGCCACCGCTGCGCCCGGCGGTCACGCCGACGGCGGATCCTTCGGGCGGGTGCGCGACACGGCCGTCATGATGCCGATGCCGAGCAGGATGACGCACGCGATGGCCACGTACAGCACCGGCACGCCGGCGGTCACGAGCGCCCAGGCCACGCCGGCAATGAAGATCAGGAAGCCGAAGAAGTAGAGGCCGAAGGACATGGCAGTCTCCCGTCTGGTGATCGGTCGTCGGTCGTCGCGTCCGTGAGAACGGTGAAGTATCGGCGGAGATTTCCCTCCGGGCCGTGACGCGGCGACTTGCCGGGGGGTGGGCGCGGTCACCTCCGCCATTCGCCGCGCTCGAGCTCGCGCTCCTGCTTTCGAACCCCCTTGCGAGCCTCCCTCCCTCCTGCAGGCCGGTGTGACTCCCCGCACGGTTGCGCGCCTGGGAAACTGGCATTATCACAATCGCCTAAGTCATGTCGTGGCATCGACTTATGTGGACAACTGTGTGGACGAATTGTGGAACGGCTGTGGACAACAGGCGGCAGCTCGGCTGCAGGCGACGCACGGCGTAAAAAGGGTCTCGGCGCGTGATCTCTGACCGCAGATCCTCCACAGAAATGCCAACATGAGGGGGTCCGGATGGGTCGTCGAGCGATGTGGAGCGGGGCGATCAGCTTCGGAATGGTCAACATTCCGGTAAAGCTCTTCAGCGCCACCAGCGCCAAGGACGTGTCGTTCAACCTCATCCACGCCACCTGCGGAACGCGGGTCCAGCAGAAGCGCTGGTGCCCCACCGACGAGGTCGAGGTGCCGTGGGAGGAGATCGTCCGCGGATATGAATACGCCAAGGGGCAGTACGTCACGCTCACCGACGAGGACTTCGAGCAGCTTCCCCTGCCGAGCAAGCACACGATCGACATCACCGCCTTCGTGAAGTCGGCGGAGATCGATCCGGTGTACTACGAGCGGAGCTACTACCTCGAGCCCGATGCCAAGAACGAGAAGGCCTACGCCCTGCTCCTGCGGGCGCTCGAAGAGAAGTCGCTGACCGGCATCGCGACCATCACCATGCGCAAGAAGGAGCAGCTCTGCTCGATCCGCAGCCAGGGCGGCACGCTGATGCTCGAAACGCTCTACTACCCCGACGAGGTGCAGCTCGAGCGCGACGTGGATCTCTCGAAGGTGAAGATCGACAACCGCGAGCTGAACATGGCGTTCGCGCTGATCGACCTCCTCGAGAAGCCGTTCGACCCGGCGGAGTACAAGGATCATTATCGCGAGGCGCTCGCCGAGGTGATCGATGCGAAGCTGGAAGGCAAGGACGTGGTGACCTCGCCGCCGCCGCGGGACACGAAGGTGATCGACCTGGCGGACGCGCTGGCGCGCAGCGTCGCGGCGGCGCGCAAGAGCGGGGCGGGCACCGCGCCGAAGGCGCGCCGCCGTACGGCGGCGCCGCCCCGCCGCACGCGCAAGGGGACCACGCGGAAGGCCGGCTGACGTGAACCGCCGGCCGCGCGCGAGCGGCGAGCGCGAAGGCGTCGGCGAGGTGCTCGAACAGCTCGCCGCTCCGGTCGAGAGCATGATCCTCTCGGTGGAGGGGCACACCCTGTCCCTCACGAACCTGGGCAAGCCGCTCTGGCCCGCGGCCGGCCGGCACGGGCTCACCAAGCGGGACCTCCTGCGCTACTACGCGCGGATCGCGCCGCAGCTGCTCGCCCACGTGCGCGGGCGGCCGGTGTTCGTCACCCGGTATCCGGAGGGCGTCGCCGGCCAGAGCTTCTACCAGAAGGTGTGGGAGCGCCGGCCCGAGTTCGTGAAGACCGTGCGCATTTGGTCGAACGACCGCGGCGAATCGCGCGACTACCTCACCGTGGACAACCTTCCGACCCTCCTCTGGCTGGGCCAGCAATCCTCCCTCGAGCTGCACGTCTGGTTCTCGCGCACCGGCGCGCCGCCGGACGGCAAGCGCCTCGGCGTCAACTACGGCGAGTCCGAGGCGACACTCGAGCGATCACGGCTCAACTATCCCGATTTCCTCGTGTTCGACCTCGATTCCTACGTCTACTCCGGCAAGGAAGCGAAGGGGGCGGAGCCCGAGCTGCACCGCAAGGGATTCAATCGCGTGCGCGAGCTGGCGCACGAGGTCCGACGGATCGCCGAGAGCGTGGGATTGCGGGTGTTCGTCAAGACGTCGGGGCGAACCGGGCTGCACCTGTACGCGCCGATCGTGCGGCGCTTCACGTTCGACGAGGCCCGTGCCATGGCGGAGACCATCGGCTGGTTCCTCTCGGCGCGCCGGCCGAAGGACGTGACGCTCGAGTGGGCGGTCGAGAAGCGCACCGGAAAGGTCTTCTTCGACTACAACCAGAACGTGCGCGGGAAATCGCTCGCGGCGGCCTTCTCCCCCCGCCGGCACGCACAGGCCACGGTGTCGATGCCGCTCGCCTGGGAGGAGCTGGACGAAGTCTATCCGACCGACTTCACCATCCTCACCGCGCCGGACGTCGTCGCGCGGCGCGGCGACCCGTGGGCGGACATCCTCGAGGCCAAGACCGACCTCGACGCCCTCCTCGAGGCGTCATCGGCGGCGCGGGCCGGGTAATGGCGGGGCGCGCTCCCCGCTGGATGGAGCCGATGCTCGCGACGCTGGTGGATCCCGCGCCCCTCCCGCGCGGCTGGGTCTACGAGCCGAAGCTCGACGGCGTGCGCTGCCTCGCCTTCCGCGAAGCGGACACGGCCCGGCTCTTCTCGCGTAACCGCAAGTCCCTCGAAGGCGCCTATCCCGAGATCGCCGACGCGCTCCTGAAGGCGGTGCGGGTGCCGGCCGTCCTCGATGGCGAAGTCGTCGCGATCGATCCGGCCACGGGGGTGTCGAGCTTCTCGCTGCTGCAGCAGCGCATGCAGCTCCGGGACGCGATCCGTGCGAGGCGGAGCGGGGTGCCGGTCGAGTACTGGGTCTTCGACTGCCTCTTCCTCGACGGCCGGGACCTCCGGCGCCTCCCCTTCACCGAGCGCCGCGCCGAGCTCGAGTCCGCGCTCCGCCCCGGCGGTCCGATCCGGCTCACGCCGACCTTCGACGGCGGGTTCGAGGCCCTCTTCGAGACGGCGTGCCGCCACGGCGCGGAGGGTCTGATCGGGAAGCGGGCGGCCAGTCCCTACGCGGCGGGCCGCTCGCGCGACTGGGTCAAGCTCAAGTGCGTCAACAATCAGGAGTTCGTGATCGGCGGCTGGACCGACCCCGCGGGCTCGCGCGAAGCCTTCGGGGCGCTGCTCGTCGGATACTTCGACGAGCAGGGGCTGCTGCACTATGCTGGCAAGGTCGGGACGGGGTTCGACAATGCGACGCTCCGGACCCTCGGGGCTGCCCTGGCGCGGCGCGCCCGGCGGACCTCTCCCTTCACCGGCGGCGCGCCACCGCGCGAGCGGGGTGCGCATTGGGTCTCGCCGACGCTGGTGGCGCAGGTGGGCTTCTCCGAATGGACGCACGACGACCGGCTCCGCCATCCGCGGTTCCTCGGGCTGCGCGACGACAAGCCGCCGCGCTCCATCCGCCGGGCCGGGTGATTCCGCTCACCGCAACGCGGGGTCCCCGGCCGTAGTCTGTGCTCCCATGGCCAACCGACCGCATTCACCGGAGACATCGAGATGAGTCTGGACTCATTGCACGACCTATACGTCGAAGAGCTGAAGGACATCCACAGCGCCGAACGGCAGCTGCTCCGCGCGCTCCCGCGCATGGCCAAGGCGGCCGATGCACCGGAGCTCCGCGCCGCGTTCGAGATGCACCTCAAGGAGACGGAGAAGCAGATCGAGCGGCTCGACAAGATCTTCGCCGAGCTCGAGAAGAAGGGCACGGGGAAGAAGTGCGTCGGGATGGAAGGATTGATCGAGGAAGGAAAGGAAATGATGGCCGAAGAGGCGGAGCCTGCCGTGCTGGACGCCGCGCTCATCGCCGCGGCGCAGCGCGTCGAGCATTATGAGATCGCCGCCTACGGCTGCGTCCGCAACTACGCCAACCTGCTCGGCTATTCGTCCGCGGCCCGCCTGCTTCAGCAGTCGCTGGACGAGGAAGAGGCCACCGACAAGAAGCTCAGCGAGCTCGCCGAGTCGGGGATCAACGAGGCCGCGATGGCGGTCGGCGCCGTCGAAGAGGAGTAGCGCCGAAACCCCTGCACTCCGGCGCCCGTCGGAGGGAGAAGACCCGTCACCATCCGGAGCTTCTCCATGCTGATGCTCGCGCTCGTCCTTGCCTCGACTCCCCTGGCGCCGGCCGCTGACACGGCCGGCGCCCTTCTTCTCGTTGCCAACAAGCAGGACCACACGCTCTCGGTCATCGAGGTCGAGACCGGGCGGCTGCTGGCCACCCTTCCGACCGGGACGGGGCCGCACGAAGTGGCGGTCTCGTCGGATGGCCGCCGGGCCGTCGTCGCGAACTACGGCAACCAGGAGCCCGGCAGCAGCCTCACCATCGTGGACCTCGTGAAGCGGGAAGTGGAGCGGACCATCGATCTCGGTGAGCATCGGCGTCCGCACGGCGTCGTCGTGCTTCCCGGCGACTCGCTCGCCGCCGTGACGGTCGAGGCGAGCCGGGCCGTGCTCGTGGTGCGGCTCGGCGGCGGCGTGAAGCACGCCATTCCGACGAATGCGCGCGGATCGCACATGGTGGCCGTGACGGCGGACGGGCGCCGCGGATACACCGCCAACGTGCCGGACGGCACGATCACTGAGCTCGACCTCACGGCCGGCACCCAGCTCCGCTCCCTCCCGGTGTCGTCGGTGACCGAAGGCGTGGCCGTGACGCCCGATGGGCGCGAGGTCTGGGTCGGCAGCAACAACCAGCACACGGTCACGGTGGTGGACACGCGAGCCTGGAAGGCAGTGGACACGCTCGCCGCGGCGGGGCTCCCGTACCGGATCGCGATCTCGCCCGACGGCAGGAGCGCCGTCGTGCCGGCGCCGATGGGCGGGCTGGTGCGCATCTTCGACGTCGCGACGCGGACGGAGCGCGCCATCGTGGACTTCGGGGCCGGAGGAGAGAGCCAGGAACCGGTGGGATCCACGATCACGGCGGACGGAGCGTACGCCTTCATTGCCCTGCAGGGAACGAACGAGGCGGCGATGATCGACCTTGCAACCGGGCAGGAGCTGCGACGCTTTGCCACCGGCGCTGGCCCGGACGGCATTGCCGTATACTGGCCGAAACGCTGAAGCCGCGGATCCGCGCGCGCACCGCAGGCTGCCGCCGGGCGGCCTGCGGTGCTGCTATGGCAGGTCGAGGGCGGGCTTCACGCTTCCGCGGTGGCAGGTGGTGCAGTTGACCGTCGGCCGCTCGCCTTCGAGGCCCTCGATCTTCGGCAGCAGCTCGCCGTTGATCGTCCGCACCAGCGCCATCATCTGGCGGGCCACTTCCTTGGGGCGCTTCGCGTCGCTTTCCCACTCGTCGGTGTCGTGGCAATGATCGCAGGACACGCCGAGCGAGCGTCCGTAGCCCATGTCCATCATCCGGACCAGCCGTCCCGCCGGGACGCCCTTCAGCACCTCGATGTTCCGGAAGACGCTGTCGGCGGGGAGGTGCTCCCGCCCCGCAATGCTCGCGAGCACGGCGCGGGCAAGGCGGGTGCGTCCCGCCGCAATCGAATCGGCTGCCGGATCCCCCTGGGCCGGAAGGGGCCCGCCGAACGAGAGCAGGGCAACGGCCAACGCCAATGCGCGCACGGTGCCTCCTGGTCGGAATACCGGCAATACGAGTCGCGGGCGGATTAGCTTCACGCCATGCCCTCGGCGATCCGTCACTGCTACGCAGCGACCCATCCGGGAATCGAGCAGATCACCGCGCGCGAGCTCGACGCGCTCGGCATAGCCGCCGGGCGAGCCGAGCCCGGCGGCGTCGAGTTCACGGCGGATCTCGAAGCCCTGATCGCCGCCAATCTGCAGCTCCGGACTGCCTCTCGCGTGCTGG
>JBLNHD010000119.1:0-15098 GCA_050268825.1 Gemmatimonadota bacterium | reverse complement strand
CGAGGCTGTTCCGGGCGCCTGCCCATGATCGGCTTCGCCGGCGCGTTCCTCCAGCAGGTGCCCGACCCGGCCGATACGCTGCCCCAGCCGGCGCCGGGCGCGCTGCTCGACTCCGTGGTGGTCGAGTCGCCGGTGCCGGACCCGCTGGTCCCGATCGTCCAGTGGATCTTCCAGCGGCCGCCCTGGGTGATGCAGCTCGGCATCGTCCTGGCGGCCATCGTCGCGATTGCGCTCGGCATCGTCATCTGGCGGCGGCGCCGGGCCATCGGCGCGCGGCTCCGCGCCCTCACGATGCCCGCCCGGCTCGCGCTCGGCGGCGCGCTGGCCGTGCTGCTGATCGGCGCCGCGATGTTCAGCTGGAAAGCCAATCAGTACGTGATGCACGACAACAACTTCTGCCAGGGATGCCACATCTTCGTGCCCGCCGGGCACGCGTGGGTCAAGCCGGACACCGGGACCTACCTCCTCGTGAACGCCCTCGAGGGGAAGCACGACACGCTGAGCTGCCACGCGTGCCATCCCTTCGACATCGCCGCGCAGACGCGCGAGATGTACTACTGGATCATGGACCGCCCCGAGGACGTGCCGCCGCACGGAAAGGTGCCGCGGGACGTCTGCGAGCAATGCCATGTCCAGGGCGCGGCCAAGGAGACCTGGCAGCAGATCGCCGCCACCGCCGGCCACCGGACGCACTTCGAATCCGATTCCGCCGTGCGCATCGCCTCGGAGATCGAAGCGCGCACCGTCGCGGAGATCGCGGCGCATCGCGGGGAAGCGCCACCGCCCGCATCCGAAGCGACGGGAGATTTTCCCTGCCTCACCTGCCACGCCCGCTCGGCGCACCGCTTCCAGCCACCCGACACGACGTGCGCCCAGCAGGGCTGCCATCTCACGGACGAGATCCAGATCCGGCTCGGGAAGATGGCGGACCAGACCGGCCTCCACTGCGGCGTCTGCCACCAGTTCACGGCCGAGGTTCCGCTTCTCGCCACCCGGGATTCCGCCGCCGGCACCCTGCGGCCGGCGCGCGCCGAATGCCTCGGCTGCCACGAGATGCGCGCGATCCTCACCGACTTCGATCCGGCGGCCGATCCGCACGGCGGCACCTGCGGGATGTGCCACAACCCGCACTCGCAGGTGCGCGCGGAGGAAGCGCTCAAGTCGTGCGCCACCGGTGGCTGCCACGCCGACTGGCGAGCGGTACCCTTCCATGTGGGCGAGGCGCACCGGCGAGTTGGTCCGGAATGCCAGACGTGCCACGATCCGCACAAGTCACGGGTCGATGCGAGCGATTGCACCGGCTGCCACACCGAGGTGCAGCGCCGAAGCCGCGGCCGCATCACCCCGCCGCAGCCGTTCGACACGACGGACGCGCTCCGGCGCGTGTCCATGGGTGCCACGGTGCGACTCGAGATGGCGAGGGATGCCCCGGCGCAGCAGGCGGCAGACACCTTCTCCCATCCGATCCACCGCGAACTCCCATGCCTCACCTGCCACGTTCCCTCCGCACCGCGCAACCGGCTCACGTTCGTGCCGCCGCGGGGGTGCCAGATCTGCCACCACCAGGCGCCCGCCTCGAATCGCTGCGCCGAATGCCATGAGCCGGGAGAGATCGCCGCACCGGAGGCGGTGACGTTCCTCGTCGAAGTCGAGCGGGCCGAGCCGCCCGCTGCGGGACGCTCCCGCGCAGTGCCGTTCGAGCATCCGGAGCACGCGGAATTCAAGTGCACCGAATGCCACGTCACCCCCGTGACGCTCGCACCGAGTGCGGAAGTGCGCGCCTGCGCTTCCTGTCACCAGCAGCATCATGAGCCGGGGCGTGCCTGCGCCTCGTGCCACCGGACCGAAGCGACGCTCGCGGCGCACGAGCCGCTGCCCGACGCGCACGAGAACTGCGTTGCCTGCCACACCGAAGCCGTCGTGACGGTGCTCGAGCCGACACGCTCCTTCTGCCTGTCGTGTCATACGCAGTCGGTGGACCACTACGCGCCGCGCGAATGCAGCACCTGCCACTTCCAGGCAGCGCCCGACGCACTCAAGCCGCGGCTCACCGCGCGGACAGAATGACCGCCCCGCGCCGATTCCTGCTCGCCGCATGCGTCCTGGCGCTGGCGCCGGCCTCCGCGGCCGAGGCACAGAGCTGGCGGCTGCGCCTCGATGCGCGCGCGCAGATGGCGGCGTTCCGCGGCGTCGAGCTCGACAGCCTCCTCGCCAGCGAGGTCGTCACCGGGCCGACGGGCGGTCCGGTCTCGCCCGACGGCATCATCGCGCGGTGTCCTCCGACGACCCAGTTCTGCTACGTCTTCCGCCCGGGCGAGCGGCGGCGCGGGGGGCCCGCCTTCACCAGCGCCGACCTCAACATGTGGGGTCTCGGTGTGCGCGGGCTCCGGGTCCACCTGAATGCGCGGGCCGGCGTGGATCTCGGAAGTGCGGATGCGTGGCCGGGGACCGACCCCGCCGTGCAGCTGATCGAGGGCTACGCCGAGTATGCCGCCGATCGGATCACGGGGCGGGCGGGACGCCAGCTGCTGGCCAACCGGCTCGGCTGGACCGGCTTCGACGGCGCCCGGGTGATCGGGCGCCTGCCGCGCTACGGCCTCGATGTGGAGCTGTACGGCGGGCTGGGCCTGGGCCAGGCCACGGCGCTCACGGCGTCGAGCCCCGCGCTCAACCCGCTCGACGACTTCCAGCCGCGGAGCCGGCAGATCCTCTTCGGCGCCGGGCTGGGTTGGCGCGGTCCCGGCGCCGACATCCGGTTCGATTACCAGCGCGAGGTGGATCGAGACTCGCGGCACTTCTGGAGCGAGCGCGTCGCACTCTCGGGCGCGACGCGCATGACCTCGCGGATGATGGTATCGGCGGCGGCGGAATACGACCTCTCCAACAGCTGGTTCGGCACGTCGGAGCTCGACGTGCGCTACACGGCGCGCCGGTGGAGTCTGGGCACGGGGGCGCGGCATTATCGCCCGTACTTTCCCCTCTGGACGATCTGGGGCGCGTTCAGCCCGGTGCCGTATCGCGCGGTGCACGGGCGCCTGCAGATCGCGCCGGTGAGCGGGCTCGGCGTGAACCTCTCGACGGAATACTTCCGCTTCCTCGAGGCCGAAACCGAGACGCCGCTCGTGCAGGTGGATCAGGACGGCTGGCGATCCGAGGTCTCGGCGAGCTACGCGCTCACCGCGCGGCTCCGGCTCGGCGCCGGGTACCGGCTCGAGTACGGCCCGGGGGCCTCGGTGGATGGCTTCGAAGCCAATGTCACGTGGCGGCCGCGCGAGGCGCTCACCCTGCAGGCCTACGGTGCGACGCTCACGCGCCCGCTCGAGTTCCGGCTCAATCAGTCGGAGGTCGTCGTGCTCGGCTTCGATGCAGCCTGGCAGGTGCAGCCGCGGCTCCGCGTGGCCGTCGGCGCGGCGCATTACGACGAGAATCGCGAGCGGCCGGACGCCGCGGGCATCGAATGGAAGCAGCTGCGGCTCAATGCGCGCGCGAGCTGGCAGCTTGCGAGCGATCCCGACATCGCTCCGCTGCCGCCGGCCATCCGCCGGCGTCCGGAGGGTGCCCAGTGAGCCGCCGCGTCCTGGGGAGCGTCGCGGCCGCCGTGATCCTGCTGCTCGCCGTCGTCCCGCTCCGGGCGTGGCTCGAGCGGGACCGGTTCGATCACCTGCAGCATCGCGAGCTCTTTCCGACGTGCACCTCGTGCCATGCCGGGGTCCTCGCCGCGGAGTCCGCCGACGACCCCGCGATCTGGCCTTCCGCAGAATCGTGCGCCGCCTGTCACGATGGCGCGATCGAGGAACGGGTGGACTGGTCGCCGCCGGAGCCGCCGCGGACGAACCTCGCATTCACGCATCCGAGGCATCGCGCCGAGGAGCGCGAGAGTGCCGATTCGACGCTTCGCTGCTGGGCCTGCCATGCCGAACAGGCCGGAGCACCAGAGGGCGAGCGGATGGCGGTGCAACTCGCCGTCGTCGACAACTGCCTGGCATGTCACGGCGTGCGCGGCCCGCATCTCGCCGCGCCCGACACCGCGTGCGCCACCTGCCACCTGCCGCTGGTACAGGCGGCGCGCCTGACGTCGGAGGACATCGCTGACTTCCCGCGCCCGCCCTCGCACGATGGCCCCGGCTTCCTCGAGGAGGGGCACGGCCGTCTCGCCACCGACGGACCCGGCGACGTCGCCGCCTCGTGCGCCACGTGCCATGCGCGCAACTTCTGCGCGGAGTGCCACGTGGACGCTCCCGAGATCGTGGCGATTCAGGCGCTGGCCCCCGATCCCCGGGTGACGCCCGCGGCCGGCGCGCTCCGGGCTCCGCCATCGCATCGTGAAGCCGACTTCCTGGCGGACCACGGCGACGATGCACGGGATGGCGCGCAGCGGTGCGCCACCTGTCATACGCAGGAGAGCTGCCTGGTATGCCACGTGGGCACACCGGGCGTGGCGCGGACGCTTGCGGTGGCGGCCCCCGAACGGGGGCGCGGCGCGGTGACCGAACGGCGTCGGCCTCCCTCGCACGGCGCCGACTTCTCCGATGTCCACGCCGCGGCGGCAGCGGCTCGGCCGCAGTCGTGCGCATCGTGCCATGCCCGGTCGGAATGCCTGGATTGCCACCGGCCGAGTCCGGCCGATGCTTCGCCCGGGTATCACCGCGTCGGCTTCATCGTCACGCATCCGGTGCAGGCGTACCAGCGAGAGTCGTCGTGCAGCGACTGCCACAATCCCGGGCAGTTCTGCTCCAGCTGTCACGCCAATGCCGGGCTCACGAACATCGATCTCCCCCTCGATGCCGGATACCATGACGCGAAGCGCTCGTTCATCGCGGGACATGGCCAGGCTGCGCGGCAGAATCTCGAGAGCTGCGTGTCGTGCCACGTCGAGACCGACTGCATGAGCTGCCACGCGACCTCGGTGCTCGGCGGGCGCAACTTCAGCCCGCACGGGCCTGGCTTCGATGCCGAGCGCCTCGCGCGGCGGAACCCGCAGATGTGCTCCGCCTGTCACGGCCGCGCCATACCGGGACGCGACTGACGCGCGTCTCCCACCTTCGATCCCCGACCCGATGACTGGAACCACCTGTCCCGCCTGCGGCGCTCCTGCATCCGGCCGCTACTGCAACAACTGCGGCGCGCAGCTTGGCGCGGTACCGTGCCCGGGCTGCGGCACGCCGCGCGAGGCGGGCACCCGCTTCTGCCCGAACTGCGGTCGGCCGGCAGGCCCCGTGGCCGGTTCGACGGGCGCCGCTGCGGGCATGCGCACGCCGTCGGTGCCCTGGATCGTGGCCGGCGCGGCCGCGCTGATCGCGGTGGCTGCGCTCGCGTGGGGGGTCGGGAACAACGGCGGCGGCGGCGCGTCCGCCGCGCCGGCCGCATCTCCGCCCGATATCTCCGCACTCTCCCCCCGCGAACGCTTCGACCGCCTGTTCAATCGCGTCATGGCTGCGGCGGAAAACGGCGACAGCGGGGAAGTCCGCCGGTTCCTGCCGATGGCACGCATGGCCTACGATCAGCTTCCGGCGCTCGATCCGGACGCGCGATACCACATGGCCATGCTCCACCTCCAGGGGGGCGAGGCCGCAGCGGCGCTTGCCCAGGCCGATACGATCGGCCGGACCGCACCGAAGCACCTGTTCGCACCGCTCATCCGGGAGGCGGAGGCGGTGAAACGCGGGGATGCGGCGGCGGCCGCGGCCGCGCGACAGGCGTTCCTCGCGGCCTACGACGCGGAGATCGCGCTCGAGCGCCCTGAATACGGCGATCACCGCGGCGCGCTCGAGCGGTTCCGGGGGGCGAGCGCGGCGCCATAATCGGACGAAGGCCGTGCCGGGCCATCGGCTGGCGGCGATCTGCACCCGCCGGTAGCTTTCACCGTCCGACCTCTCTCATCGCCATCTCCAGCAGCGGTTCCCGATCGAGGATGCCTCCATGCGAGTGCACCTGATCTCTCTCCTAGTGATCGGGGCGGCTGTGTTGCCGCCGCCCCGGGGCGGCGCCCTTCCCAGCGTCGTCCCGAACGACAATCGCGCCGCGGCCGGACGGATGGTCGGCGATACCCTGATGCTCGATCTGGTGCTCGATTCGGCGTCGTGGCATCCGCAGGGCCCGGGCGGTCCCTCGGTCGTCGTCCCCGCCTTTGCCGAGGCGGGGCATGCGCCGCAGATCCCGGCGCCGCTGATCCGTGTGCGGGCCGGAACGCTGGTGCGCGTGACGGTCCGGAACCAGCTCGACAGCGCCTACGTCCTGCGGGGATTCCACACCCGGCCCGCCGCGCCCGGCCACGCGGATACCCTGACGGCCGGCGAGACGGTGCGCCGCTCGTTCGTCGCGGGGGCTCCTGGTACCTACCTGTACGACGCCCTGCCGCAGGGATACGTGCCGCCGCGCTCGGTGCAGGATCGCCGCGGCGAGCGGGAGCACGCGGCGGGCGGGTTCATCATCGATCCCCCCGGGGGCGGGCCGCCCGATCGCGTCCTCGTCATCAACATCCGCGGTGACCCGGCGGAGCCCGGCGCCTACCGCAACGCGCTCACCATCAATGGACTCTCCTGGCCGCATACGGAGCGCTTCGACGTGCTCACGGGCGATACCGTGCGCTGGCGCGTGATCAATGCGAGCGCGCGTACCCATCCGATGCACCTGCACGGCTTCTACTTCTCGGTCGAGTCGCGCGGAACGCCAGGTACGGACACGATCCTCGCGACCGACCGGCGCCGCCTCATGGTCACCGAGATCATGGAGCCGTACACCACGATGGCCATGAGCTGGGTTGCCGCGCGCCCGGGCAACTGGCTCTTCCACTGCCATCTTGCCTTCCACGTCGTTCCGTCCGCCCGGCTCGACGGAACGGGCCACGAGACTCCTGGCCGGCACTCGCACAGGGCCGAGGAGCACATGGCCGGGCTCGTGGTGGGCATGCGCGTGCGGGCGCGGCCCGGTGACGTCGAGATTGCGCGCGCCGGCGCGCAGCAGCGGCGGCTCTTCGTTCAGGAGGATGCGCGCCGGGGCGTGTCTCCGAGAACCATGGGATACGTGCTGCAGCGTGACGGGCGCGTGCCGGCCGCCGATTCGGTCGAGATCCCCGGCACCCTGCTCGTCTTCGAGCGGGGCGTTCCGGCGGACGTCACCGTCATCAACCGGCTCGACGAGCCCGCAGCGATCCACTGGCACGGGCTCGAGCTCGAGAGCTGGTCCGACGGCGTGGCCGGATGGAGCGGCTTCGATACCCTGGTGGCGCCCGCGATCGCGGCCGGCGATTCGTTCGTCGCGCGTCTGACCGTGCCGCGCGCCGGCACGTTCATCTATCACACCCACATGAACGACATCGAGCAGCTCACGTCGGGCCTCTACGGCGCGATCGTAGTGCTCGAACCCGGGAAGCGGTTCGATCCTGCCCGCGACCATCTCCAGCTGATGAGCTGGGACGGCGACGCGGTGCGGGGCCGAGCGCAGGTCCTCATCAATGGGGATTCCGTCCCGGCGGAGCTCTCGATGCGCGCCGGGGAGACGCACCGGCTGCGGTTCGTCAACATCGCCCCCGCGGGCGTGATCCGCCTCGACCTGAAGCGGGACTCCACGCTGGTCGAATGGCGCCGGCTGGCGCTCGACGGAGCGGACCTCCCGCCGGCCCTCGCGGTCGCCGCGCCCGCCACCCACCGTCTGGCCGTCGGACAGACGGCGGATTTCGAGGTGCGACTGCCGCCGGGCAGATATGCGCTGACCTACTTCCAGAATCCGGTTTCGCCGATCCGCTCGCAGAGAATCGTGGTTCGATGACCTTCGACACGCCGCTCACCACCGCGCTGGCCGACCGCTACCGCATCGAGCGCGAGCTCGGCCAGGGCGGCATGGCGATCGTCTACCTCGCCGAGGATGTGCGGCACCACCGGCGGGTGGCCATCAAGGTGCTCCATCCGCAACTGTCCGCCGTCATCGGATCCGAGCGGTTCTTGAAGGAGATCGAGCTCACCGCCAACCTCCAGCATCCGCACATCCTGCCGCTCTTCGATTCGGGCGAGGTCGGCGGTCTCCTCTATTACGTCATGCCGTACGTGGAAGGCGAGACGCTGCGCACGCGCCTCCAGCGCGAGCGGCAGCTGGCGATTCCCGATGCGATCCGCATCGCGCGGGAGGTCGCGGATGCGCTCGCCTACGCCCATGCGCACGGCGTGGTGCACCGCGACGTGAAGCCGGAGAACGTGCTGCTCCAGGGCAGCCACGCGCTCGTGGCGGATTTCGGGATCGCGCTCGCCGTCGAGGAGGCGGGCGGGAGCCGGATGACGCAGACGGGAATGAGCATCGGCACGCCGCAGTACATGGCGCCGGAGCAGGCGATGGGCGACCGGGCGGCCGACCACCGCGTGGACATCTACGCGCTCGCCGCTGTCACCTACGAAATGCTGGTGGGCGAGCCGCCGTTCACGGGCCCGAGCTCGCAGGCCATCGTCGCCAAGGTGATGACCGAGGATCCCAAGGGGCTGGTCATCCAGCGGCGCAACATCCCCGAGCCGCTCGAGAGCGCCGTGCTCATGGCGCTCGAGAAGCTCCCGGCCGACCGGTTCGGGTCGGCGGCCGAGTTCTCGCAGGCGCTGGCCACGATCGAGGGTCCCGCCCGGACCTCGAGCCGGCATCATGGGGTGCGGAAGGGCATTCCCCCGGCTCCGGCCGCGATCGGCGCGCTGGCGCTCGCGGGGCTCGCCTGGTGGCTCGGCGCCCGCTCGGGCACCACGGCGGACGCGGCTCCCGCGATGGGGCGGAGCATGCCCGTGACATGGGACCGCGGCCTCGAAGTGCATCCGGCGATCTCGCCGGATGGCCGGCTCGTCGCGTATGCGGCGGGCGCAACGGCGATGAACCTTCGCGTGTTCGTCCGCCCCGTGTCCGGCGGACGCGCCGTGCCGCTGGTCGACGATACGGCGTCGGTGCAGTCGCAGCCGCGCTGGTCGCCGGACGGCACCCGCGTGCTCTTCCTGAGCCGAGGCGGCGCCTTCAGCGCGCCATCGTTCGGAGGGCCTTCCCTCCAGGAGGTGCCCGCGCATGCGTCCGGAGACATCAACTGGGCGGCGTGGAGCCCGGATGGCGGACAGATCGCGTACACGGTCGGCGATTCGATCTTCGTGCGGAAGCCCGGCGAGTCGTCCCGCTTCGTGGCGACCGCCCCGGAAGTCTCGCTCTGCAGCTGGTCGCCGAACGGGACGGCGCTGGCCTGCGCCTCCGGGAACCTGCAGTATGCGCTCGCCAACCAGCAATTCGGCAACCTCTCGCCCAGCCAGCTCCTGCTCGTCGGCGTCGCGGATGGATCGGTCGACACGCTCACCGACCGGTCCGCCTCGAACCAGAGCCCGGTCTGGCTCGACGACGATCGGCTGCTCTTCATCTCGAACCGGCACGGTCCGCGCGACGTGTATCTCATGCGTCCGCACGGCGGCGCCGCGTCGGTGACGCGGCTGACCACCGGGCTCGGCGCCCACACGATCTCGCTCTCGCACGACGGGACCCGGATTGCCTACGCGGCGCTCCGTACGACGGCGAACGTCTGGGCCCTTCCGATTCCCCGGGAGGGCCCCGTCTCGCCGTACGCTGCCACGCCTGTGACGCACGGGAATCAGCTCGTCGAGTCGTTCACCGTGTCCAGCGACGGCCGCTGGCTCCTGTACGACTCCAATCTCGCCGGCAACGCCGATCTCTACCGCATTCCCATCGCCGGAGGCGAGCCCGAGCGCATCACCACCGACCCGGCGGACGATTTCTTTCCCGAGCTCTCCGCCGATGGACGCGAAGTCGCGTTTCACTCCTGGCGCACCGGCAACCGCGATGTCTTCGTGCAGCCCCTCGATGGCCGGCCGGTGCAGCAGGTGACTGCGACAGCGCGACAGGAAGTCGGGCCGAAATGGTCGCCCGATGGTCGGGCGCTCACCTTCTTCGACTTCGAGGGGCCGAACGATACGCTCGCGCGGAGCGCGGTCTGGGTGGCGCGCCGCAATGCTGCAGGGGAATGGGAACCGGCGGAGCGGCTGGTCGAACGGGGCAACTGGGCGACCTGGTCGCCCGACGGACGCCGCATCGCCTATGCCGTGGGCAGCGTTGCACAGCGCCTGCTCACCATTCCCTCCGCGGGCGGCACGCCGACGCTCGTGTACTCGGCGGGCGACGACGGGCCGCGCCCCGAACAGGTGAGCTGGAGCGCGGACGGGCGCAGCCTCTTCTTCAAGAGTCACGACGCGAACGGCATCGCCTCGATCTGGACGCTGCCCTCGACCGGCGGGACGCCGCGGCTGCTCACGCGGTTCGACGATCCTGCGCGCCCGTCGTCCCGCTTCAATCTGGCCGTCGGGCGGACGCATCTCTTCTTCTCGATCGACGAGCGCCAGAGCGACGTGTGGGTGATGGATCTGGCAGCGGAGGATGCGCGGTGACGCTCGCCCCGCGGCTGTCCGTCGCCGATGCGGTCGCGATCGCGCGAGACGTCGGCGATGCGCTGGACTACGCTCAGCGCGGCCTGGTAGCGCTCGCCTCCGTGCGCCGGACGCGCGAGTGCCGGGCGGCGGAGGCGGTCGTGTGACCGATCCTGCGCGTCTCGCCGCCGCGCTCGCCGGGCGGTACACGATCGAGCGCGAGCTGGGCCAGGGCGGCATGGCGACCGTGTACCTGGCGCACGACCGCCGCCACGACCGGCGCGTGGCCGTGAAGGTCCTCCGGCCCGAGCTCGCCGCCGTCATCGGCGCGGAGCGCTTCCTCTCCGAGATCCGCACCACGGCCAACCTGCAGCATCCGCACATCCTGCCGCTCTTCGATTCGGGCGAGGCGGATTCGTTCCTGTTCTACGTGATGCCGTTCGTCGAAGGCGAGTCGCTGCGCGACCGGCTCACGCGCGACAAGCAGCTGCCCATCGGCGACGCCGTCCGGATCACGACCGAAGTGGCGAGCGCGCTCGACTACGCGCACCGCCACCACGTCATCCACCGCGACATCAAGCCGGAGAACATCCTCCTGCACGACAGCCGCGCACTCGTCGCGGATTTCGGGATCGCGCTGGCCGCGTCGGCGGCCGGCACGCGCATGACCGAGACCGGCATGAGCCTCGGCACGCCGATGTACATGAGTCCCGAGCAGGCAATGGGCGAGCGCGTGCTCGGCCCGGCGACGGACGTGTATTCGCTCGGGTGCGTGCTCTACGAGATGCTGGTGGGGGACCCGCCGTTCATCGGGAGCACGGCGCAGGCGATCGTGGCGAAGGTGATGACCGAGAAGCCGGCAGCCCCCTCGCGCATGCGCGACACGATCCCGGCGCACGTCGAGGATGCGACGCTCACGGCGCTCGCGAAGCTCCCGGCGGATCGCTTCGCGAGCGCCGCCGAGTTCGCAGCGGCGCTGAGCGGCGCCGCGACGACGCGCCCAGGCGTGCCACGGGCGTCCCAGCGGAGCCTTGCCGCCCCCGGTCCCTGGCGCCGCATCAGCATCGGTCTTGCGGCGCTGCTGGTCGGGGCGCTGGCGCTTGTCGCGTGGGCGCTCGGGCGCGGCGCGCCCGCGCTGGCCGGTCCCGCCGTGTTCGACGCGGCGCTCCCCGAGGAGGCCGGGATCGCCTTCGGCGCCACGACGGCGTCGACCTCGTTCGGCACGCCGCTCCGCAACCTCTCGGTCTCGAGCGACGGGAGCTTCGCAGTGTACGCCGCCCGCCAGGGCGATTCGACGATGCTCTGGTGGCGGAGCCTCCGCGACGCGACGGCGCGCGCGATCGCCGGCACGCGCGGCGCGATCGCCCCGCGGATCTCACCGGATGGCTCGCGTGTGGCGTTCCTCGTCGGCGGCCGCGCGATGGTCGTGCCGGTCGCGGGGGGAGATCCGGCGCTGCTGCTGGAGGGAGCCGATCCACGCTCCCTCGAATGGACCTCGCCGACGAGCCTGCTGCTGATCGACTTCGAAGGCACGCGGGTCACCTGGCTCGACCCGCAGGGAAGCCAGCGGCCTCGCAGCACCCTCACGAACGCCCTGATCGGGTTCGGGCACTGGATCCCCGAGGATCAGCAGGTAATCTCCTCGCGCAACAACAGCGCGCTGATCTTCGATCCCGCGACCACCGAGAGCTGGCCGATCCGGTCGACGCAGCCCGATGGCACTCCGGGGTCGATCCTGACGGGATCGGCGTTCCGGATCGTCGAGGGGCGTTATCTGGTCTACATCGCCGATGGCGACCTGCGGGCCGCCGCCTACGATCGCGCTCGGCATCTGGTGGCCCGGCCCGTCACGCTGGTGAGCGGGATTCGTCGCGAGTCGGTGGGTCCTGCGCAGTTCGACCTCGCCGCGACCGGGGACCTGGTCTACGCGCCGGGAGCCGACGCCACGGTCGGGCGCATCGTGCGGCTTCGGCCCGGGCGCGAGCCGGAGCCGCTCCCGGTCGACGCCGGCGAGTTCCAGCGCTTCGACCTGAGTCCCGATGCGCGATGGCTGGCGCTCGTGGCCGTTACGGCCGGCGGCCAGGAGCTCCGCATACACGACCTCAGGGACGGGCAGCGCATCAACTGGCTCCGCGCGGAGTACATCCGTCACTCGCTCTGGAGCCCCGACGGGCAGCGCCTCATCGTCGGCCTGCGGGATTCCACCCGCTGGAGCATCCTCTCCGGGATTCCCACCGAAGGCAGGGCGCCGGACACGCTCTACACGAGCAACCTGTCCGGCGCCTTCGATCCGGTCGATTACCCCGCGCGCGACGCGGTCGTGGTGCTCAACTGGAGCACGTTCGTGGCTGCCCGCTTCGATCCCGACGCCGACCCGAAACGTTTCGATACGCTGGCGGCGGGTGTCCGCTTCCCGTCACTCTCCCCGGACGGCTCGCGCATGGCGTACACCGAAGAGAGCGGCCGGCTGATCGTGACGTCCGCTCGAGCGGGCGGCCGGCGCTGGCAGGTGACGGCGGACGGCGCCGAGCCCCTCTGGATGTCCCCGACGGAAATCCTCTTCCGCGCCGGCGTGTCGTGGTATCTCGCACGCCTCGACCCCGCCACCGGGGAGCCGCTCGGCGCCCCGAAACTCTGGGCGCGCGATCCCCGCTTCTCGGACACGGCCGGCTGGTCGAACCGGCCGTCTCACGATGGCGGGATCATCTACCTGCAGGGGCCGCCGGAAGTGAGCGGCAGCTATCTGCGCGTCATCCCGAACTGGGTCGCGGCGATGAAGGCTGCCGTGGATGCCGGCACCGATGAGTGACCCGATGGCGCGCCTGGCCACCGCGCTCGAGGGGCGCTACGCGATCATCCGGGAGCTCGGGGCGGGGGGCATGGCCACGGTGTACCTGGCCGACGATCTTCGTCATCGGCGCAAGGTGGCCATCAAGGTCCTCCGGCCGGAGCTTGCCGCCTCCCTCGGTCCCGATCGCTTCGTGCGCGAGATCGAGGTGGCCGCGCAGCTCACCCACCCGCACATCCTCCCGCTGCACGACTCGGGCGCGACCGACGGTTTCCTCTACTACGTCATGCCGTACATCGACGGGGAGTCGCTGCGCGCCCGCCTCGACCGCGTGGGCGAGCTGCCGATCACCGAGGCGGTGCGCGTCCTCCGCGAGGTCGCGGATGCGCTCTCCCACGCGCATGCGATGGGTGTGGTGCACCGTGACATCAAGCCCGACAACGTCATGCTGTCGGGGCGCCATGCGCTCGTCATGGATTTCGGTGTCGCGAAGGCCGTGAGCGAGGCCACCGGCAAGAACTCACTCACCACCGCCGGCGTGGCCCTCGGGACGCCGACCTACATGGCGCCGGAGCAGGCCGCCGCCGATCCGCATCTCGATCACCGCGTCGACATCTACGCGCTCGGCGCGATGGGCTACGAGCTCGTTGCCGGCCGGCCCCCATTCACGGGGCGCACGCCACAGGAAGTGCTCGGCATGCACGTGACGCAGGCGCCGGAGCCGGTGTACCGCTACCGCCCTGGAACCCCGCCCGCGCTCGCCGAGCTCATCATGCGCTGTCTCGCCAAGCGGCCGAGCGACCGTTGGCAGAGCGCGGACGAGCTGGTCGAGCGCCTCGAGCCACTGGCCACGCCCAGCGGGGGCATGACGCCGACCAGCACCCGGCCGATCGCGGGCGTGAAGCGGGTCGCCGCGCGGCGCCCCTGGCTCGTTGCGGGCATCGCGGTGCTGCTGATCCTCGGCGCGCTCGGCATCGGCGCGCTCGCGGACCGGGAGCGGGACCCGCTCGTGCTCGGGCGTCGTACCCAGGTCAGCATCGCGCCCGAGCTCGAGCTCGATCCCGCCCTTTCGCCGGATGGCAAGCTCGTCGCCTACGCGAGCGGAACCGTCGAGCGGTTCCGGATCTTCGTGCGCCAGGTGGAGGGAGGGACGCCCGTCGAAGTGGCGCCCGGCGGGGACGAATCCCAGCGAGCGCCGCAATGGTCGCCGGACGGGTCGAGTCTCCTGTTCATGAGCGGCCGCGCCATCTACCGGGTGCCTGCGCTCGGCGGCGTTCCGCAGCGGATCGTCAGCATCGAGCAACGGAGCGGGGTGCTCGGGTTCCTCGATGCGTCGTGGTCTCCCGACGGCCGCGCCATAGCCTATATCGCGGGAGATTCGGTCATCGTCCATGAGCTCGATTCGGGAAGCGACCGCGCCATCTTTGGGGGGACGGGCGTGTTCCTCCCGGCCTGGTCGCCGGACGGACGCTGGATTGCCGTGACCCAGGGCGCGGTCGGCTTCATGTATGCCGGACGCTTTCTGGGCGATCTCGCACCCGCCCGGATCGTGCTCGTGCCGGCCGCCGGCGGTGACGTCGTCGAGATCGCCGGCGGTGGCTCGCTCAACATCGATCCGACGTGGCGCTCGGACCGCGAGCTCCTTTTCGTCTCCAACCGCGAGGGCGCCCGGGACATCTATCGCCAGCGCATCCGCCGCGACGGCCGACCCGACGGTGCGCCGCTCCGGCTCACCACCGGGCTCGATGCGCACACCGTCTCGATCGCCGCGAACGGCGCTGCGCTCGCGTACGCCACGTTCACCGAGACGGTGAATGTCTGGTCGGTCCCGGCGGGACCGTCCGCCGGCGCTGCTCCGCGGCAGGTGACGACCGAACAACAGATCATCGAGGGGTTCGACATCAGTCCGGATGGGCGCTGGCTCG
>JBLNHD010000118.1:0-9487 GCA_050268825.1 Gemmatimonadota bacterium | reverse complement strand
GTCACTGATTCCCCAGGAGCGGTTGCCTCCCTCCCTCCCCGGCGAGGGGGGCTTCGCCGCGAGCGGCACCTGCCTGATCACGCGGCCGGGCGGCCACGCGTGGATCGCCACGGGGAACGGGCCGCGCGCACGCGTGCTGCATTCGGGAGACTACGGCCGAAGCTGGTCGGTCGTCGATGCGCCGGTGGCCGGTGGAACCGCCGCCGGACTCGCGACGATCACCTTCCGGGACGACCTGAACGGCGCCGCCCTCGGCGGCCCGATCGGCGCCCCCGATCAGCACGCCGACAACGTCGCCGTCACCTCGGATGGCGGACGCAGCTGGCGGATTGCGGGACGCACCACCTACCCGGGCGCGGTGTACGGGGCAGCGTACGTTCCCGGCGCAGGCGCGACGATCGTCGCCGTGAGCCCCAAAGGCGCGGACCTCTCGCGCGACGATGGGGCAACGTGGACGCGCCTCGATTCGCTGGCGTACTGGGGGATCGGGTTTGCGCCGGACGGCACCGGCTGGATCACCGGGCCCGGCGGGCGAATCGCCCGGGTAAGGGTCAGATAGAACGAAGGCGGCGGATCGCGGCCCCGTCCTGAAACGGGAAGCCGGACCCGCCGCCTTGTCCACCGGCGCGAACGCGCCCGGCGGCTTTCGATCTGCCCTGGTCCTCTACCGGTGGTCCACGTCGATCGTGCTGCCGACCACCGCGCCCAGCAGGCCGCCTGCGGCCGCACCGATCACGGCACCCTTCACATTGCGACCGATGGCGGCACCCGCTACCGCGCCGGCCGCCGCGCCGATGACGGCATCGCGCTTCACGTGGGTCACTCGCTGGGGCGCGCGCGCCGGTGCCGGTGCACTGCGCGTGGCCGACGCGGTGCGATAGACCGCCTGCGGCTGGGGAGCCGGGCCGTAGACCGGCATCGGGGCCGGTGCATACACCTGCTGCGGCACGGCGTACGCCGGGGGAACCTGACCGGGGGGCACGTACACCCACTGTCCGCCGTGTGGCTGCTGCCCCATCTCCATCGGCGAAACCAGCGCCGGGTTCTGCATCCGTTGCGCCTGGAGCGCCATCTCGAGATCGCGCGCCCGCTGCGCATCGGCCAGGCTGTCGTTTCCGGTGCAGGCGCCGAGCAGCGGAAGCATGACGAGCAGTGCCGCCGGAATGAATCGCTTCATGTATACCTCCTCGGCCTGAGCCGGCCGTCTCGCTGCCTGCGCCCCCATGGCGCGCGGCCGGAGGGGCGAAATGGCAAGCGAGGTGCCATGCCACGATCGGGGTTTTCAGGGGTTCGGGCGGTCCCGATGTCCTCCAGGCAGGACGGTCGATCTGCCCCGACCGACGATCGAGTTGCAGGCTGAAACAACCTGCGAATCCGGAGGCGCCAATGAACGAGACCTTTTCGATGGTCATCGCCGCTCCCGCCGAGCGCGTCTGGGCGCTCATCGACGATCAGGACAACCTCAAGCGCTGGATGGATGGACTGGAGGAAACGACATATCCCGACGGTATCGACCGGTCGCGGCCGGTGGGCACCCGGTTCGTCCAGCGAATCCGGGAGGGCGGACGGGTTTCGGAGTATCAGGGGGTGGTGACGGCGTACGATTGCCTGAAGCATCTCGGCATCGAGATCGGCAACCGCGCGTTCACGATGGCGGTGGATTACCGGCTGGCGCCGGTGCCAGGCGGAACCCGGCTCGACTACACGGCCGCGATGAAGCGCGGGGGTGGCTTCGTCCGGATCATGGTGGTCCTGTTCGGCTGGCTCACCCGCAAGATCCTGCGGAAGCAGATGGCCAGGCTCAAGGCGCTCGCCGAGGCGCCGGCTACGCCAGCCCCTGCCTGAGTGCGTCGACCACGCGCTCGGCGAAGAGATCGATCTCGTCGAGCGTGGTATACACGTTCGGCGTGACCCGCACCCCGCTGAATTCCTCGTGCGTGATGGGCGTCGTGATGATCCGGTGCTTCTCGTGCAGCCAGGCGCCGAGCTTGTTGTGGTCCAGCCCTTCGATGGTGACGAACCCGATCCCGGCGCCGTCGGGTGAGTCGAGCGGCGTCAGCACCCGCACCCGGCCCTTTCCGTCCTCGATCAGTCGCTTTGCCCAGCGGTCGCGCAGGAAGCGGAGGCGGGCCACCTTGCGCTCGGCTCCGATGGCCCGATGAAAGGCGATGGCCGCAGCCACGGCGTTGTGATTGGCGGCGGGGTGGGTGCCGATCTCCTCGTACTTCCGCACGTTGTCGTCCATCGAGGCGGGCGCGGCCATGAGCGGCCAGAGCGCGCGCTGCTTTGCCTTCCGCACATAGAGAAATCCCGTCCCGATCGGCGCGAGGAGCCATTTGTGCAGGCTCGTCCCGTAGTAGTCGCAATCGAGATCGTCCCGCGTGAACGGGAAGTGGGCAAAGGCGTGCGCACCATCGACGAACACCTCGATCCCGCGCGGCCGGGCCAGGTGGACCAGTTCCCGGATGGGCATGATCTGCCCGGTGAGGTTCGTGATGTGCGGGACCTCGATGACGCGCGTCCGTGGCGTGATGGCGGCGGCGAACCGGTCCACGATGTGCTTCGCGGACGGCGGTGGCACCTCGAAGGAGACCGGCCGCACCACGATCCCCTCGCGGCGCACGCGCTGGTCCCAGCTGGTGAGCATCCGCCCGTAATTCTGGTTCGAGACGATGACCTCGTCCCCGCGCCGCAGGTCGATGCCGAAGATCATCGTCTCCATCGACTCCGACGCGTTCCGGGTGATGGCCATCTCCTCGGCGTCACACCCGAACTCGCGCGCCAGGTCCCGCCGGACGCTCTCGATCCGGGGCTCGAGCACGCGCCACATGTGCTCGACGGGCAGCTCGTTGGAGAACCGCAGGTCGCGGATCATCGCCTCGAGCACGTGCGTCGGCGCGGGGCTGCACCCGCCGTTGTTCAGGTTGACGAGCGTGCGATCGGCATCGAAGGCCCGCTGAATGGTGCTCCAGTAAGCCTCATCGTCGGCGAGCTCGGCAGGCGCGCGCCGGCCGGCCGCCTCCCACGCCTCGCGCAGACGGCGCCCGGCGCCCGAATGGAACACCGGCAGGACTGCCGCGCCTGCCAGCGAGGAGACGAAGGAGCGTCGGGAGCTGCGCATGGGATCCGCCCTGAGTGGATGCCGGAATCTGTGCCCGTCGGCGCGCCGGCGCGAGTGGCGCGCCTCTCGGGCGCATCATAGACTTCGGGATGCCCGTCATCGTTCGGACCACGCTCCTGCTGGTCCTCTCCAACGTGTTCATGACGTTCGCCTGGTACGCGCACCTGCGGAATCTGAGCCATCGCCCCTGGTGGATCGCGGCGCTGGTGAGCTGGGGCATCGCCCTGTTCGAGTACCTGCTGCAGGTCCCGGCCAACCGGATCGGGTACACCGCGCTCTCGCTCGCCCAGCTCAAGATGCTGCAGGAAGTGATCACCCTCGCCGTGTTCGTCCCGTTCGCGGTGGTGTACATGCGCCAGCCCGTGCGGCTCGACTTTCTCTGGGCCGGCCTCTGCCTGCTGGGGGCGGTCTACTTCATGTTCCGCTCGATCCCCGCCGGTCACTGAACCCCTTCTCTCCTCCGAGGAACACGATGCGACCCGCCGTCCTCCTGCCGATCCTCCTCCTGCTTCCGGCCGACCTCGCCGCCCAGATCGGACGCTCCGGGCCCGGGGCCGACCCGCGGGTCGCTGCCGCGCTCGACGCCATCGGCGTCGAGCCGGAGATCGATGGGGACGGAGACTACAAGCTCACGCTCAAGGTGGACGAGGACGGCAACCGGACCCAGATCGTGTACGTCATCTCCTCGACCGAGCGGTACGGGAACCTGGAGATCCGCGAAGTGTGGGCTCCGGCGTTCAAGACGGGCGGCCGGCTCGACGCCGATGTCGCCCGGGCGATGCTCGTCACCAACGACCGGATGAAGCTCGGCGCGTGGCGGCTCTACGGCGAGGACGACGACCAGATGGCGGTCTATGCGGTCCAGATCGACGCCGATGCGAACGCCGAAGCGATGCGGAGTGCGCTGCAGATCGTCGTCTCGGTGGCCGATGCGGAGGAGCTGAAGCGGACCGGGAAGGACGACTATTGACCACCGCCGCCCCTGCAGCGTCGCCGATCGCACGGCTGCAGCGCGCCTGGTCGCGCCTCAGCCCGCTGCCGGGCGGCACCCGGATCTTCAGCCTGCTGTTCGGGCGCGTCGTCCCGTATTCGGGCTCGATCGCCCCGCACATCCGCGAGCTGAGACCCGGGTATGCGCGGGTCGAGCTCGCCGACGCGCGCAAGGTGAGGAACCACCTCCATTCGGTGCATGCCGTGGCGCTCGTGAACCTCGGCGAGATGACGAGCGGGCTTGCGATGCTCGGTGCGCTCCCGCCCACGGTCCGTGGCATCGTCACCCACCTCTCGACCGAATTCCTCAAGAAGGCGCGTGGCACGCTCACCTCCGAGAGCTCCTGCACTCCTCCCGACGTACGCGAACCGCTCGACCACGAAGTGATCGCCGAGATCCGCGACGCGGCCGGGGACGTCGTGGCGCGGGTTGCGGTGCGCTGGCGGCTGGCGCCGGTATGACGCGCCGGCGCCCGGGAGCGCCGTGACGTCCACGCCGCTCGACACGGCGCTCACGCGGCATGCCGGGATCGACGTGCCGCTCATCTGCGGCGCGATGTATCCCTGCAGCAACCCGGAGCTCGTCGCCGCGGTGAGCGAGGCGGGCGGGATCGGTATCGTGCAGCCGATTTCGCTGACGTACGTCCATGGGCACGACTTCCGCGCGGGTCTCCGGCTCATTCGCGCGCGCACGGCCCGCCCCATCGGCATGAATGCCCTCATCGAGCAATCCTCGCGCGCCTATCGCGAGCGGATGGAGCGGTGGATCGATGTGGCGCTCGAGGAAGGCGTGCGCTTCTTCGTCACCTCCCTGGGCAACCCGCGCTGGGTGGCGGAGCGGGTGCACGCCGTCGGCGGCATCGTCTATCACGATGTCACGGAGCTCAAGTGGGCGGAGAAGGGGCGTGACGCCGGCGTGGACGGGCTGATCGGCGTGAACTCCCGGGCCGGCGGCCACCCCGGGACTCGGACGGCGGAGGCACTCCTCGACGAAGTCGGCCCGCTCGGCCTTCCGGTGGTCTGCGCCGGCGGGATCGGCGATGAGCACGGGTTCGTGGCCGCGCTGCGGATGGGGTATGCCGGCGTGCAGGCGGGCACGCGCTTCATCGCGACGCCCGAGTGCCGCGCGGCCGAGCCCTACAAGGCCGCGATCGTCGATGCCACCGAGTCGGACATCGTGCTGAGCGAGCGGATCACCGGCGTTCCCGTCGCGATCATCCGGACGCCCTACGTCGAGCGCGCCGGGCTCAAGGCCGGCCCCATCGCCCGCTGGATGCTGCGCCACCGGCGAACCAAGCACCTCATGCGCACGATCTACGCCCTGCGCTCGATCTGGCAGCTCAAGCGCGCCTCACTCGCCGCAGCGGGCAGCCCGGACTACTGGCAGGCCGGCAGGAGCGTCGGCGTCATCGATGCGGTCGAGAGCGCGGGGGCCATCGTCGCGAGGTTCGCCGCCGCGGCCCGGGCCGATCGCGTCGCCGCCGGGAGGTAGATCGTGCGCCTCGCCGCGGCGGCCCTCCTCCTCGTTCTCGCCTCGCCGGTCGCGGCACAGGGCCTTCCGGGCGCGCGGCCGCACGAGCTCGGACTCGACTCCGCCAGGCTCGCAGCGATCGCGCCGCTGCTGCGCGACGCCGTCGAGCGCGGAGAGGTGGCCGGCGTCGTGACCCTCGTCGCGCGCCACGGCCGCATCGCGGCCGTGGACAGCGCCGGCTACCGGAACGTCGAGCGGGAGACGCCGATCGGCTCGACGACGCTCTTCCGCATCGCCTCGATGACCAAGCCGATTACCAGTGTGGCGGCGATGATCCTGGTCGAAGAAGGCCGCCTGGGGCTCGGGGACCCGGTGGCGCGCTACATCCCGGCGTTCGCGGAGATGACGGTCCTGGCGGCCGGGGACGACTCGTCGGCGCCAGCGAGGACCGCGCCGGCCCGCCGGCCAATCACCATCCTCGACCTGCTGACCCACCGTTCGGGGCTCACGTACGGCTTTCTCGACGAAGGACCGGTAGGCGACGCGTACCGCGCCGCCGGCGTGAGCGACGGGCTGCCGCCGCGCGAGGAAGGGATCGCGGCGAGCATCGATCGCCTCGCCGCGCTCCCGCTGGTGGCGCAGCCGGGCACGCGATTCCACTACGGTCTTTCCGTAGATGTGCTGGGCCGGGTCGTCGAGGTGGTTTCGGGCCAGAGTCTCGCCGACTTTCTCGCCGAGCGCCTCTTCCGTCCTCTCGGCATGCACGACACCCGATTCCACGTGTCGGAGAGCGAGCGCGAGCGACTGGCCACGCCGTACGCGTGGAACGGCCGGCGCCTGCGCCCGATGCGGCCCGCCGAGCGGTTCGGCAACCTTCTCCTTGCGGGAGAAGGCTATCGCGGGTCGCAGGCCTATTTCTCGGGCGGCTCGGGACTCGTGTCCACGGCCGCCGATTATGCGCGCTTCCTGCAGATGATCCTGAACGGCGGCGAGCTCGACGGCGTCCGCGTGCTGGGCCCGAAGACGGTGCAGCTCATGGCCACGGACGCGCTCGGCAACAGCGCGCACCCGCTCGGAGCAGGCGCGGGATTCGGGCTCGGGTTCGAGGTCGTCGTCGAGCTCGGCCCATCCGGCGAGCCCGGATCGGTTGGCACGCTTTCGTGGAGCGGCATCTACGGGACGATGTTCTGGGCGGATCCGGAGGAGGAGATGATCGGAATCGTGATGCTGCAGCGGTTCCCCACCGCCGGCCTCGCGCTCGGCGAGCGCTTTCGCGCCATCGCCTACGGCGCGGTGATCGATTGAGCCGCGGCGCACCGCTCGTCATCGGCGTCGTCGGCGGGTCGGGCTCCGGCAAGACGACCGTGGTGCGCGCCATCCAGGAATCGGCGGGGACGCGGGCAGCGCTCCTCGATCAGGATGCGTACTATCGCGACCTCGGCCACCTCACACTCGAGGAGCGGAAGCGTATCAACTTCGATCATCCCGAGTCGATCGACACCGACCTCTTCGTGAACCACGTGATGCGCCTGACCCGCCGCGAGGCGGTGGACAAGCCGGTCTACGACTTCGCCGCGCATACGCGCGGGCACGGCTCCGTGCGCATCGAGCCCGCGGACGTCGTCGTCGTGGACGGCATCCTGCTCTTTGCCGATGAACGGCTGCGCGAGCTCTTCGACCTCCGGATCTTCGTCGACGTGGCCGACGACGTGCGCTTCATCCGACGCCTCCAGCGCGACCTCACCGAACGGGGCCGGAGCGTGGACGGCATCATCGATCAGTATCTGCGCACGGTGCGCCCGATGCACCTCGAGTTCGTCGAGCCGTCGAAGCGCCATGCGCACATCATCCTGCCCGAAGGGGGGCAAAACCGGATCGGCATCGAGATGATCCTCGCGCACGTCCGCCTGGAGCTCGAGCGCCGTGGAATGGGAAGGTCGTGACATGGCCAAGGACGTACGCAAACTCCGGAAGGTGGCGTCGAAGCTCGGGCTCGACTGCATCCGGCGACACATCTTCCTCTGTGCCGATCAGACCAAGCCGAAGTGCTGCTCGCGGGAGGAAGGGCTCGAGTCGTGGAGCTTCCTCAAGGGCCGGCTCAAGGAGCTCGAGCTCACCGGCCCCGGCGGCATCTACCGCACCAAGGCGAACTGCCTGCGGGTGTGCGAGCAGGGGCCGATCGCGGTCGTGTACCCCGATGGCGTCTGGTACCACTCCTGCACGCCAGCAGTGCTCGAGCGAATCGTGCAGGAGCATCTGATCAGGGGCCGCCCCGTGGAGGAGTACGTGATCCGAGCGGCAACGGAGGACGCATGAGGCAGGCGACGCAGCCCGGTCTCGCCGGCATCTCCTTCGAGACGCTGCTGGCGTACCGGGATGCCGAAACCGCGCGGTGGCGTGCCTGGTTCGAGGCCCACCCGCCGGCCGCGCTCGAGGTGCGGCTCAGCGACGGCGACGTGGGCAGTGTGCGCCGTCTCGTCCGCCACATCTTTGCCGTCGAGCTGCGCTACGCCCAGCGACTCGTCGGAGAGCCGGTCACCGACTGGGCGGAGTTTCGAGAAGAAACGCTCGAGGAGCTCTTCGCACTGGGGCACCGGGCGCGCGTGCTCGTGGGGCGGTTTCTCGCCGGGGCCTCGGAGGCGGCGTTCCGCGAGCGGCTCACCTTCGCCACGTTGAGCGCCGGCACGATCACAGCATCCAAGCACAAGATACTGGCCAACTTCGTGAATCATGGCGTGCGGCACTGGGCCCAGATCGCCACCGCGCTGCGCCAGGCGGGATACGCGGACCAGTGGCCGCACGACCTCCTGGTGAGCGACGTGCTCGACTGACCGTAACCTCCACCCTACGCATCAGCCGGCGCGATTGTGCCAGCGCGCAACGCGTCCCTGCATTTCGTGTAAGTCCTTCCGGTTCGTCCGTCTCCCTCGGCAACAGTGCACTCGCCGCACCTGGTGCCGACATGAGAGACCAGCATCGCCCGAAACAGGATCTCATCAACGAAGTGATCGGACTGCGCAAGCAGGTGGCGGACCTCAAGCAGGCCGCCGTCGTGCGCTGGCGCGCGGAGGAAGCGCTCCGCCGCTCGGAGGAGCAGTATCGCGCCCTCGTCGAGTACGTGCCAGGCGGGATCTGCCGCCTCTCGCCCGAGGGGGAATTCCTGCAGGTCAACGGCGCCTTTGCGGCCATGCTCGGCTATGAGACGCGCGGCGAGGCCACCGAGCTGGGGCGCGTCGTGGGGATCTTCGCCGACGAAGCCGAGCGGGAGCGCGTGCTCGACGCCTTTCGCATGGCGGAAGGCGTGCGGAACCTGCCGGCCCGACTGCGGCACCGGGATGGCCGCATCCTGCCGGTGCGGCTGAGCGGCCGCGCGGTGCGCGAGCCGACGAACGGGCGCACGATCCAGAGCTTCGCGATCCTGATCACTCCGGCCGGCGAATGAGCGTCGAGAACGCGGGATCGTCGGCGTAGCGGAGGGCGCGCGCGTTGATGTGATGGCGCGCCTTGGCCTCCTCGAACGGCAGATCGGTGTCGAGCAGGCCGAGGTCATATGCCAGCCGGTCCGAGTAGCCCGGCAGCAGCACCTTGTAGCTGAACGGCACCTTCCCCGGGGCGATCTCGTTCACGTGCCGCACGATGTTCGTGGTGCAGGTGTTCGTGAGGGTGTTGTAGAACTCGGGATGCTCGCGCAGGCGGTTGGCGCGCTCCAGCATCGAGACGAAGAGGCGGCGCCGCTGCCCGGCCGTGGCCCGCACGGGATAGAGGAAGACGTCATCGTGCCGGTGATTGGTCCGGAGCCGGATCACGTCCCGCTCGTCGGCCACCACGTACATCAGCTCGTACTGCTTCAGCAGTCCCTTCACCGGCGAGAACGACTCGCCCGGCTCCCGCCTGAGCTCCACCGA
>JBLNHD010000117.1:0-2627 GCA_050268825.1 Gemmatimonadota bacterium | reverse complement strand
GAACGGAAACGGGGCACCCGGCTCGACCCGGGTGCCCCGTTTCATTTCCGACCTTCCGCCGGCTGCCGAGCCGGCACGCCGGGCCTAGTCTACCACGCCCCGTATCGGCGCCGCTGCCGGTGCGCGCTGAGTGCGCAGGACGGCGGTCGAGTAGCCGTTCCCGGGATCCCCGCCTTCGGCGAGGATCTGTTCGACTCGCGCCGGGCCGCGATTGTAGGCCAGCAATGCCAGGTGCATGTCGCCGCCGAACTGCTCGAGCAGGTCCTTCAGGTAGCGGAACCCGATGCGAAGATTGACGTCCCGCTGCATGAGCTTCTGTTCGGTGATGTGGCGATCGTAGTAGCGCGCGGTCGGCAGCTGCACCTGCGTGTAGCCCAGCGCGTCGGCGCTGCTCCGCGCCCGGCTCTTGAAGTTGCTCTCCACCTGGACCAGCCGGAACGCCGTGGGCGCAGCGATCCCCTCCTCGCGCGCAATGTCGAGGATGGCCCCGGCAAGCTCCGGCTTGATGCCGAAGCGGCGCGCGTAGTCCTTCACCTGCGCAGCCCGCTCCAGCTGAACGCGCATCAGGCGCGCGTCCTGTCCGAACGCTTCCCGCTTGATGTCGAACGTGCCGGCCGAGAGCGCGGACGAGGCTTCGACGGCCGCGGCGGTGGAGTCGGCCACGGCGCGTGCACGCACCTGGCTCCAGCCACCGAGCGCGCTCAGGAGGAACGCGGCGGCGAGCACCACGCCGCCGCGTACCGCAGCCTGTTCGAGCCGGCGCCCTGCGCCTTCGGGAAGTGCATCGGACTGCGCCATCGGTCCCCCTATGGTTATCGGCCTGAGTCCGGCCGGTGCCAATCGCCCCGGGTTCCCCCGGTCTTCGATAGCAGGCGGACCTGCTCGATCGTCATGGACCGGTCCACCGCCTTCACCATGTCGTAAACTGTCAGGCAACCCACTGCCGCCGCGGTGAGCGCTTCCATCTCTACGCCGGTGCGCCCCGTCACGCGCGCCGTGGCCACGATGCGGACCCCGGGGAGATCGGCCTCCAGACGGGCCGAAACGTCGACCCCCTCGAGTCCGAGCGGGTGGCAGAGCGGTATCAGCTCCCCGGTCCGCTTGGCGGCCAGGGTCGCCGCCACCTCTGCAACCGCAAGCACGTCTCCCTTCTGGACGGCGTTTGCCTGGATCAGCTCGAACGCCTCCATCGACATGCGCACGACCCCCTCTGCCGTCGCCGTCCGGTCGGAGACCGGCTTGCCGCTCACGTCCACCATTCGAGCCCGGCCGCTTTCATCCACGTGCGAGAGCTTCACAGGGTCTCCGCCAGTTCGTCGCCGAGGACGGCGAGGAGAAGCTGCGGGTTCACGTTGCCGTGCGCCGCTTCCCGCGCCGCTTCCACCCGGGCCACCGACTTGACGAGCGCCTCGGGGTCGCGGCCTCGCAGTGCCGCGGGGACGGCGCGTCGGCTCGCGGCGCCGAGCGCGCCACGCGCGGCATCGGTCAACGTCTCGGCGACGGCGTCGAGCAGTGCAGTGAACTCACCTCGCGCGGCAAACGGGGCCTGCGCAAGGGCTGCCTGCATCCGTGGCCCACGACCCTGAAGCGCCGCTTCGAGGAACGCTTCAGCCGCTCGGCGCGCACTCCCCGCGGCATCGTCCTCGCCGATTGCGCCACCGATCGCTCCCGCCGCCAGGCGCACCCGCTGCGGAATTTCGCGCGCCGGCACGCCTGCGTAGCGTTCGAGAAATTCCTGCACATCCGCGTCCGCCAGTCGCTGCAGCCGGAGGGGCGCCGCGCGGGAACGCATCGTCGGCAGAAGATGCCGCGCGTCCACCGTCGTCAGGACGAACGTGCTGCCGGCCGGCGGTTCCTCGAGCAGCTTGAGAAGCGCATTCGCCGCTTCCGGACTCGATTCCTGCGGCACCAGCCGCTCGGCGTCTCCTATGATGAAGACGCGACGGCCCCCCTGAACCGCCGTGAGCGATGCGGCCCGCTGCAGGACACGCACGCTCGCCACCGAGTGGCTAGCCATCCCATCCGGGCGCGGCCAGAGCGGCTGCACCCGCCGCTCCTCGAGCAGCTCGCCGATCGCCTCCGCGGCTTCCTCCACCTGCCGGTCCGGGTCTCCCGCCTTAGGGCGGGGAATCGGGATCAGCCAGTGGAGATCCGGATGCCGCAGCTCGAGCGTCTGGCGGCATCCCAGACATTTTCCGCAGGGCTCGGCCTGCGGCCGCTCACAGAACAGCAGCTGGGCGAGCCAGAGAGCCATCCGCTGCTTGCCCACGCCAGTCGGTCCAGTCAGGACCATGACCTGCGGCAGGCGCCCGGCGGCGAAGGCGGCAGCGAGCCGGCGCCGCGCTTCGTGATGGCCGGCGAGGGGAGCCAAAGGCATGCCAGCGAAGATCGCAACTCGGGCCCGGAAGGGGAACCGAAGGCTGTGTAACAGATTCTTCCACAACGACTTAACGCTTCAGGCAAGGGCTCGGGCGATGCCATTTCGAGTCGATGCGGGCCCTCGGCCCGAGGGTGAGTGTCTGCTCACACGGCGATGGATGTGAGCGTTTGCTCGCCGCATTGGCAAACGCTGACGTGAAAACCACTTGGCGGCTTGGGCCGGAATATCCCTGTGGCACCTTTGCATC
>JBLNHD010000116.1:0-9886 GCA_050268825.1 Gemmatimonadota bacterium | reverse complement strand
GCCGCCCGACTCGGCAGGCGCCGTGATCGACCGCGCCGAAAGCGCGTTGCGTGCCGTGGTTGGCGAGGATGGCGGACCGGTCGTCACGCGGACCTGGCAGGTATTCGGCGCTGACTCGCTGGGGCGCGGCGGGCCCGCCGGCGGGCAGTTGTACTACGAAACGGCACCCGGGTATGCCTGGTCTCCCGGCATGAACGGTGCGGCAGCCGGTGCGAACCCGGTGGGTGCGGACCATGGATTTCCTTCCATATCTCCCGACATGCACACGGTCTTCTGTGTGGCGGCGCCAGCGATTCCGGCGCGCCGGCTGCCTCCCGTGCAGACGATCGATGTGGCGCCGAGCGTCAGCGCGTGGCTCGGCATGCCCGCGCCGAGGCATGCGCGCGGAAAAGTCGTGGAAGGAACTGCATCACCGAAGTGATCTGGAGGTGCCGCGCGCCGCGGCCCGCAGGGACAGGAGCAGCGCCACGCCAGTTGCCGCGACGAAGATGCCCGATGATGGAATGGCGAGCCAGGCGAGCGATTCCTTCGCCGCTCCCGTGCTGCCAAGGCCTGGAGCCCGGAAGCCGGCGAGCAGCCAGAACACCGAGTATCCGAGCCCGCCGATCCCGAAGGCGAGTGAGAGCAGGCGCGTGAGGGCCGGTCCCGTGCCGATGAGGAGCACCGCGACCGTGAGTGCAATGGCGGACGCTCCGAGGCTCCCGGCATGCAGGTGGGCGCGTTGCGCATAGTTCCATGACTTCTCCAGCACCGGCTTCGCCGCGAGCGAGTCCCCGCCGTAGACCGTCTGCTGCACCGCGGTTGCCGATGCACTGAACCGGGACTTCACGGCATCCTCGTTGAGGCCGAAGACGATGCCGAGGGCAAAGCCGAAGAGAAGCGTCAGCACGGCGAGGGCCAGGCCCGGTATCGCCGCGTGAATCTCGAGGTGCTGCTCGGGCGCGAGGGTGATGGTCATGGATGGGCGCGAACCAGGTCGCCCACGAGCACCGCGGCAGGATAGAAGAGCTCTTCTTCGCTCCGCGCGTGCAGTGCGAGGGCCGCGGCCAGCTGCGCAGCTTCGGCATGACCTTCCGCGCGCGCGGCGTCGGCCAGCCGCGCCGTCGCCGCGCGAATCGCGACGTGCTCCTCGAGCATGCGCGGCAGCTCGGCGCGGAGCGAATCGGTCATCGGAAGCACGCGCCGCATTTCGGGGGTGTACCGCCCCTGCGCCAGTGGGGCAAGGAGGCCGAGGGGCGGGAGCGCGATCTGTTCCTCCCGCACGAAGTGCGGGTGGAGCACGGCGGCCAGCTCGCGCGCGGCACGGCCGGTAGCCCCCGGTGCGCCGGTCGCGGCTTCGAGCCGGGCGTGGATCTCCTGGTGTTCCTCGCGCAGCGAGGCCGGGATCGCGGGAAGCGTGCCCGCGGCTGCTGGATGGTCGGCGTGCTGGGCGTCCAGGGCGCCGGGAAGCGCGAGCGCGGCGAGAAGCACTGCGGCCCGCAGGGACTTCGATGGAGTCGTCATGCCGGCAATTTCGCACCACGGCAGTGACGCACCGGTGAAGGCGGCGGGAAGATTCCTTCACCCGGGTTGGACGCTGCCACGATGGTCCGCAACCCCGGCGGGCTTCCGTCCGTAGGGCAGGGATAGCCTCGCTCTCCACCAGGGCCACAGGAGAACTCGCATGCGCGTCCTGACGTCCGCCGTACTCGCCGCCGCCGGCGTCGTTTCCGCCTTCCCGCTCGCCGCACAGACCGGCAGTCCCCCGAGCAGCGTCACGACGCCATCGCTTCCGGTGATCATCGGTGAGCGGACCACGTTCCGCTCCACGGTCCTCGGGGCCGAGTATCCCATCGTCATCTATCGGCCCGGTGGATACGAGCGGACTAGCGAACGGTATCCGCTCCTGGTCCTCCTCGATGGCGACGGGCACTTCCACCATGCGACCGGCGTCGTCGACTTTCTCGTCGCGAACCAGCGGATTCCTCCGATGATCGTCGTCGGCGTGGGCAACCGGAACCGCACGCGCGACCTGACGCCGCCCACCGACGACCCGCAGTTCCGCGGCCGCACCGGCGGAGCCGACCAGTTCCTGCGCTTCCTGAGCGACGAGCTGATTCCCTACCTCGACCAGACCAACCGGACCCTCGATTACCGCGTGCTCGTGGGCCATTCCTTCGGCGGGCTCTTTGCGCTGCACGCACTCACGACCCGGCCGCACGTCTTCGATGCGTACATCTCGATCAGCCCGTCCACCTGGTGGAACCAGCAGGCGCTCGTTTCCGCATTACCGGGCTTCCTTGCGCAGCATCGCGATCTGCGCGCCTCCCTCTACATGACGACCGGTAACGAGGGCGGCGAGATGCTGACCAGCGCGCAACGGATCGCAGAGATCCTGAAGCGCGACGCCCCGACGACGATGCAGTGGCAGTTCCATCACATGGCCGAGGAATCGCACGGCTCGATCCCGCACCGCTCGCTGTACGACGGGCTCGAAGCGATGTTCGCCGACCTGCGGCTCGAGCTCGACACGACGATGCGGAGCGTGACGGATCTCGAGCGGCGGTACGAGCTCCTCTCGCAGAAGTACGGGTACACGATCCCCGTCACCGAGCCGATGATCAACCGGTTCGGCTACCTCCTGCTCGGCCGGAGCCTGCACCGCGAGGCGATCGCGGTCTTCAAGGTGAACACGGAGCGCTATCCGCAGTCCGCGAATACGTTCGACAGCCTGGGCGACGGGTACGAGGCAGCGGGAGACCTGCAGAATGCACGTGCCAGCTTCGCGCGCGCCGTCGAGCTGGCGCGGAAGAACAACGATCCGGTGCTGGACACATCATCGGAGAAGCTCACGAGCGTGACGTCGCGGCTCGGGGCTGGAGGTCGCTGAGCGGGACGCGCACGGGCTCCGGGCGATCGATCGTGCCGGAGCCGAGCTGGCCCTGGGCTCCGGCGCCCCAGCACCAGACCTCTCCACCGGCGTCGGTGGCGCAGTAGGTCTGATATTTCCCGGCGATCGTCTCGAAGCGGCGATCGCCGGCGACGCGCCGTGGAGCGGGAAAGAGGCGGTGAATTTCCTCCTCGGGAAAGCCCATCTCGCCGCTGAGGTTGGTGCCCCAGCAGTCGACCAGCCGGTCCGTACGGATGGCACAGGTCGAGACACGGCCAGCTTCCACCTGAAGCCAGGTCCCGCCACCCACCACGGCCACAGGAACGGCACTGTCCAGCGCCGCGGGCCCGGCCCCGAGGGCGTCGGCGCCCCAGCACCACGCGGCACCTCGCGCCGTCAGGGCGCAGGTGTGGACTCCGCCGGCGCTCACCTGAACGAATCGTTGGGCGGAGGAGACGGAGCGCGGGGCCGGACTGGAGACCCGGTCGCCACGGCCGAGCTGGCCCTGGTCGTTGAGGCCCCAGCAGATTGCGGCCCCGTCGGCGGCGAGGCCGCAGACGTGGGCGAATCCGGCGGTGAGCGCGGTGAGGCGCTGCGTTCCCTGCACGCGCAGCGGCACCAGGGAACAGCGATTGCCTCCGCAATCCCCTGTGATCGTCTGGCCGAGTTGTCCAGCGTCGCCGAGGCCCCAGCACCAGGCGCCTCCGGCCGGTTCGAGCCCGCAGGTGAACTGGTCGCCCGCTGCGAGCAGGCTGAAACGGTGTCCTCCGACCACCGGCGCCGGCACGGGACTGCACCACGTCACGCCGCAGGGAACGAGATCCGACGAATCGACGCCGAGCTGACCACGGTCGTTCGCACCCCAGCACCAGGCGGCACCGGCGTCATCGAGCGCACAGGTGTGAGCCCGGCCGGCGACAACGCTCCGGAACGATGCGGCATCGAATACCGCATCGGGAGGCGCCGGCGCGGGCAGGAAGCCGCCGCGGCCAAGTTGTCCCTCGCTGCCGCGGCCCCAGCAGCGAAGCATCTCGTCGGCCGAAAGTCGGCACGCGTGGCCGGCGCCGACGGCGAGCGTCGCCGGCACCGGGGCGACGGGGACCGTGGGTCCGGCCGGATCGCCGCAGGCCATCGTCGCCGCGAGCGGAAGGGCACACAGGGCGCGGTGCATGCTGAAGAGACGTCCACGGGCGCGAGCGCGGCACGTCGATGCCGGGGCGGGAATAGATTCCGGGAGGGCCATGCAGTCTTTTCGCATTCCTTCGATCCGGAGAAGACGTTGAGAACCCATGCCATGCTCGTCGCCGCGGCGCTTCTCGTTGCGTGTAACGCTCGCGACGAAGGACCCGCCGGCGCCGACACGACCGCGACCGAGGCCACGGGCGAGGATCGGCCCGTCGGCCTTCCGCAATCCCGCGCAGCGAGTCCGGACAGCAATCCGCCGGCCGATGTGTCGCATGGCGAGGCGCCGGTTGGCCGCGCGGGAACCGCTCCTGCGCCGGTCTCGGCGGTGCTCGAGCCGGCGGAGCGTCGCCGGCTGCATCGACTGCGACTGGAAATGACGCACACGACGGTGACGATCGCGCCCGGAAAGACGTACGCGGGCTGGACTTTCGACAATCAGGTCCCGGGCCCCGCGCTGCGTGTCGTCCAGGGCGATACGATCGACTTCACGCTGGTCAATCGCGCGCCGATACCCCACAGCCTCGACTTTCATGCCGCCGAGATCGCGCCGGACAGGTACTACCGGAATCTCATGCCCGGCGACTCGATCCAGTACCGCTTCGTGGCGCGCGTGCCCGGGGCCTTCATGTACCATTGCGGCACCGCGCCCGTGGCGCTGCACATCGCGAACGGGATGTATGGCGCGTTCATCGTGGATCCGCCCACGCCCCGCCCGAGGGCCCGGGAGTTCGTGCTGGTGCAGAGCGAGTTCTACCTCTCGCCCAACAAGGATGCGAACGGCGCCTTCACGATCGACTGGAACCGGATGCTCGGCCTCGCCCCCGATCACGTCGTCTTCAATGGACGCGCCTCGCAATACGCGGAGCACCCGCTCGAAGTCGCGCCGAACGAGCTGGTCCGGATGTACGTGGTCAACGCGGGCCCGAACCGCATCTCGTCCTTCCACGTGGTCGGCGCGATCTTCTCGCAGGTCTTCCAGGACGGGTCGCTCGCGAACCCGCTGCGCGGGGTGCAGACGGTCAACGTGCCGGTGGGTGGCGGGGCCATCTTCGAAACGCGATTGCGCGAGCCCGGCGACTACCCGTTCGTGACCCACGCCTTCGCCGACGCCACGAAGGGCGCCGTCGGCGTGCTTCGTGCCGTCGACCCGAATGCTCCGGATTCGGTGCGAACGGCCCCACCCATGCAGCACTGATGGAGGCCCAGCGGATGCGTGCACTTCCCGTCCTGATCGTCGGAGCCATCCTGGCAGCATGCGGACCGCGCGGCGCGGCGAGCCAGGAGGGCCCTGCGCAACGCTCGCCCACGCCGGGCCCGACCGAGGGGGTCATCCGGGGCGAGGTGGTCGCGGAAGGACTCGAGCACCCGTGGGCGCTCGAGTTCCTTCCCGACGGGCGCATCCTGGTGACCGAGCGGCCGGGCCGCCTTCGCATCGTTTCGCGGGAGGGGCGCGTCTCGCCGCCGCTCACCGGAGTGCCGGAGGTCGCGGCGCGAAGCCAGGGCGGCCTGCTCGACGTCGCGCTCGATCCGAAGTTCGCCGAGAATCGGCTCGTCTATCTCTCGTTCTCGGAGCCGGGCGAGGATGGTGAGGCAGGCACGTCGGTGGCGCGAGGGGAGCTCGAAGCGAACGGGCTGGTGAACGTCCGGGTGATCTATCGCCAGGTGCCGAAGGTGCGCAGCGGCGGGCACTACGGGTCCCGGCTCGTTTTTCATCCCGACGGCACGCTCTTCGTGACGCAGGGCGACCGCCAGAACCAGCGCGGACGGGTGCAGGACCTGTCTACCGGCATCGGGAAGATCGTGCGCATCAACCCCGACGGCACCGTCCCGCGCGACAACCCCTTCGTGGACCGCGACGGCGCCCGGCCCGAGATCTGGTCGTACGGCCATCGCAACGCCCAGGCGGCGGCGCTCGACGCAGACGGCAAGCTCTGGACGGTCGAGCACGGCGCCCGGGGCGGCGACGAGCTCAACCAGCCGGAGAAGGGGAAGAACTACGGCTGGCCGGTCATTACCTACGGCGTCGACTATTCCGGCCTGCGGATCGGCGAAGGTACCGCGCGAGAGGGCATGGAGCAGCCGGTCTATTACTGGGATCCGGTCATTGCGCCATCCGGGATGACGTTCTATTCCGGGGATGCGTTCCCGGGCTGGAAGGGCAACGTGCTGATCGGTTCGCTCGGGACCGGCTCCCTCGTACGCCTCGTACTGGACGGGCGGCGCGTCACCGCCGAGGAGCGGTATCGCGTGGACGGCGGTGCGCGGGTGCGGGACGTCCGGCAGGGGCCCGATGGGCTGGTCTATGTCGTCACCGACGCGGACAACGGAAAGGTGATCCGCCTCCGTCCGGCGCCGGCTCTGGGCAGGTGACGCCGGCGTTCTCCCGCGGGCCGCCTGTGATCGCACTCACCGCAGGCGTACGGCCGGGGAGAGATCGTTCACGCGGGTGCAGGCAGCGATCTCTGAACGGGAGCAACCGATGCGACGACTGGCAGTGATGGTACTGGTGGCGGCCGCGGCCGCCTGTGACGACGATGGAGCCGACCGGGACGAAGGCGCCCTCGATCGCGATCCCGGCATTTCAGCCGACACTACGGTGATCGAGCGGACCATGCAGGATACCGTGATCATCACGCGTGATACGACGGTGAGCGTCGACACGACCGTCCGCCGGGGTGGCACCCCGGTCGACAGCGATACCACGCGCGACGACTGATCCGGCGCGAGGGCGAGCGAATGTGGTGGGCCCCGGAGTTTGCCGGGGCCCATCGCCTTTTCAGATGCTTGCCGGGATCCACCCCATGCGCCAGGCGCCAGCCGTCGCGAGGATCAGCACATCGAGGAGCACGCCGATCCGGGCCTCCGGCAACGCCATGAGACTCAGCACGAGCGAGAACGTGGCAGCGGCGAGCAGCGCCTTGAGCCACCACTCCTGATTCGTCATTGCCGCGGCGGAGGCGACGAGGAACGCGCCGCCGGCCAGAAGCCAGAGCGCGCCGAAGGCGCGGATGCCCATGTCCCCCAGATCCACCGTACCACCGAGAATCGTGGTCTTGTAGGGAATCGACTCCGCAAGGCCGAAGGAGCCGGCAAATCCCACGAAATGCGCGAAGCCATGCAGGGCCAGGAAGACGGCGAGTGCGATGCGCATGAGACCCTCCTGATGTGCATCAGGAATTTCGGCGGAGGGCGATGAAGAATCGGTGAAGCAGGTGGGAAGGTTCTTCGATAGATTCCGGCGAGACCATCCATCAGGAATTCCCGATGCCCCGCCACGCTTTCGCTTCCGTCCTCCTCCTGGCCTGCGTCACCCCGAGGCTCGTCGCGCAGGCTCCCGCAGCCGCCGATGCGGCGCTCGACTCGGTCGAGCACCACTGGAGCCTTGGCCGGTATCCCGAGGCGCTGGCCCGCATGGAGGCGCTCCTGGGCTCGAGCGCCGATGGGGCGACGCTCGCGCGAATGGCCCTCCTTACGGGAGAGCTCTTCCGCACCGACTCGCTGGCGCCGGATGGCCGGGATGTGCAGTGGAGCAGGGATGGCCGATACGCCGCGTTCGCGAGCGGCGCCGGCGCCGGGCGCAAGCTGCACCTGGTGGCCTTCGGCGAACGCCCGGGCACCACGATCCTGCCGGGCCGCAACCTCGTGTTCTCGCCGCTTGGCACCGAGGCGGCCTATTTCGGCGTTACCGAGACCGCGGCGATGGCCGCGCTCAGGATCCGCGCCGACTCCGCCGTGCAGCGACGCGACGCCGAGGCGTTCCGGCGCGCCCAGGGGGAGCTGGCGCGGCTGGAAGCGACGACAGCGACGATTCGCGTGCGGGACCTGCGGACCGGGAGGGAGCGGGAAATCGCGGCGCCCGGCCTCGCGCGGCGCGGTCTCGCGTGGGCGGCCGACGGCCGTTCGCTCTACCTCGTTGGCGGGCCCGAAGCGGATCCGGCTCGTGCGGACATCTACGCGCTCTCGGACGGCGCCGCGCCCTCTCCAATCGTGGATGCTCCCGGGCAGCGCGCCGGCCTCTTCGCGGGGGCCGGAGGGAAGTTCCTGGTTTATCTCGAGCAGCGCGGCGTAGTCGTGCGGGATCTTGGCGACGGAAGCGAGAGGAGCTTTCCAGCCCGGGCCTACTCGGCGGCGCCGGATGGGAGCGCGATCGTCTTCGTCCAGCGGGACAGCACGCATCACGCGCTCACTCTCCTCTCCCTGGCGGGGGCTGCCGAGCCGCGGGTCCTGCTCCGCACTACGCAGCGCATCGACAATCCGTCGCTCTCGCCCGACAAGTCCCGTGTGGTGTTCCAGATGATGCCCCGCGAGGACTGGGAGCTCTACGTGATCGGCGTGGATGGGCGGGGGGAGCGGCGGATCACGCATGAGGTCCAGCACGACCTGTTCCCGCGTTTCCTCGACTCGGGCCGCGTGCTCGCGGTGATCGGAGAGGCGCGCCATCGGCGTGCGCAGATTCACGACCTCGCGGCCGGAACGCGGACGCGGGTGTTCCACAACAATACGGTGCGAACGATCTCCGCCGAGTACGAGTGGGCCGCCTCGCCGGACGGCACGAAGATCCTCGTCGTGGCGGAGCGGGACGGTAATACGATCTCTCCCGAGCGCTCCGTGTACCTCACCGATCTCTCCCGGCGCGTCACGGCGGCTGAGCTCCGTGGCAGGATACGCGCAAGCCTCGCCGCCGAGCAGGAGCTGCGCGAACGGGGCCGCGCCACGTTCGAGCCGATCGAGGCACGCGTGCGCGAGGCGGTGCAGGGCGTCTCCGTCACACGAATCCACGGCTACGCGCGCGATCTGTACGCCTTCGGCTCCAAGTACATCACGCAGCCGGGGAACGGCCGGGCCATCGAGTACCTCGTCGCGCGGCTCCGCGAGTTCGGGTACGAGCCGGAGCTCCAGTGGTTCGAGCCCCGGCCGGGGGTGCGCACGGCGAACGTCGTTGCCCGGCTGCAGGGAACGCATGATCCCGACCTGGTGTACGTCATCAGCAGCCATTTCGACTCGGTCGAGGAGGGGCCCGGGTCGGACGACAACACCTCGGGCACTTCGGCGCTCCTCGAGGCGGCGCGGGTGCTCGCCGCCCGGCCACAGGGGGCCACGATCGAGTTCGCCTTCTTCACGGGGGAGGAAGCGGGGCTGCTGGGGAGCAGGGAGTACGTGCGCCGCGCGGTGGCCGGCGGCAAGCGGATCGTCGGCGCGCTCAACAACGACATGGTCGGGTACGCGAACGACCACCGCATGGACAACACGATCCGCTACTCGAACGACGGGATCCGCGACCTGCAGCACGCGGCGGCGTTCCTCTTCACCGACCTCGTGACGTACGACGCCAGGTACTACAAGAACACCGATGCGCACGCGTACTACGAGCAGTACGGGGATATCGTCGGCGGCATCGGCTCGTATCCCATCCTCGGCAATCCGCACTACCACCAGTCGCACGACGTGCTCGAGACGGTGAACCAGCACCTCGTCGCGGCGGTGAGCGGCACGACGGTCGCCTCCATCATGGCGATGGCTTCCTCTCCCTCCCGGCTCTCGGGCCTCCGGGTGACGCGCTCCGCGAGCGGCGCGGTCGCGGAGTGGCGGGCGTCGCCGGAGGAGGGTGTCACCGCCTACCTCGTCGCCTACGGACCGCCGGGCGATCCGACGCGCCATCGGCGGACGGTCACCGGCGCGCGGGCCGAGCTTCCTGGCGCCGCCGCGGGGATGAGCTGACGCGGCACGTGCACCACGACGACGAGCGGGTGCGGCGCTCGGTGGCGGGCGCGCTCGCCCGCATCGCGACGCCCGCCACGGCGGAGGCGCTGCGGCAGATGCTGCGCGACCCGT
>JBLNHD010000115.1:0-16360 GCA_050268825.1 Gemmatimonadota bacterium | reverse complement strand
GGCTCCGGGATAGCGGCATCCGTCCCGGACCTCGTGATCGCCCCGCCAGCAGCGACGCCGGTGGGGCGATTGTCTTTGGAGGTACGTACGCGAGCCGGAAGCCGGCGCGGCGGGAAGGCCCCGCGCACGGAACGCGACTCCCGCGCGGTGGAGGTACCGCCGTGTCCGGTGTCCGGTTTGCCAGGAGACGAGGACGGAAACACCATGCAGGCCTCTGCCGGGCAGGAGCGCAATCGGGACATCCCGTACGACGACTGGTTCGTCGTCTACACGGGCGACTGCTCGTGGCTCGTGAGCACCGAGATGGCGCGGCACCTCGAGCGCGCCCTCGACGCGCGGCGGCCGCCGCGCTGGGTCACGTTCGTGGACCTTGCCGGCGCGCGGGTCCGGATCCTGAGCGGCGCGATTTACTGCATCGAGCAGTCGACCGCCCACCAGCGCGAGGCGTGGAGGCAGTTCCAGAAGGCCCGCCGCGCCGAAGACCGGGGCTGGCACCGGGAGTAGGATGAAGATGGCTGCTGCGGGCTCGCGGGCCCGACCCTCCCGCAGCGGCCGTGCCCGGAAGCGTCGCCGGGCGGACATCGAGCGTGAGACACGCGGAGAGGCAGGACCCATGCAGATCTTCGGACAGCACGACGAAAAGACCATCCTGCAGCTGCAGGACGTAGCCAGCCGCGCCGAGCGCGTCGCGCTCATGGCGGACGGACATGTAGGCTACGTCATGCCGATCGGCGGCGTGGCAGCGTACCGGGACCAGGTGTCCGTGGTCGGGGTCGGTTTCGACATCGCCTGCGGCAATGCCGCGATCCGCACCGACCTCACGCTCGACGACGACACCGGAATCGCCGAGCGACTCGACGAGCTCGCCGACGAGATCCAGGACACGATCTCCTTCGGCATCGGCCGGAAGAACCGCGCGGACGACGCGCCGGTGAACGATCCGCTGTTCGAGGATCCCGCCTGGGAGGCGCTGCAGCCGTCGGTCCGCGGCAGCCTTCGCGAGAAGGCGCGGTCCCAGCTCGGGACAGTCGGGAGCGGCAACCACTACGTGGACGTCTTCGCCGACGAGAGCGGCGTCATCTGGGTCGGCGTCCATTTCGGGAGCCGCGGCCTCGGGCATACCGTCGCCTCGGGCTTCCTCGCGCTCTCGCAGGGGGCACCGTGGGGCTCGCGTGTTCCCGAGCGGGAGACGCTGCTCCGCCTGGCGGATCCGCTCGGCCACGACTACTGGGCGCTCATGAACCTGGCCGGCCGCTACGCCTATGCCGGGCGCGAGTGGGTGGCGCGCAAGGTGGTCTCGATGCTCGGCGGCCACGAGATGGAGCTGATCCACAACCATCACAACTTCGCCTGGATCGAGGAGCACGGCGGTGAGCGGTACATCGTCGTCCGGAAGGGCGCGACACCGGCATTCCCCGGCCAGAAGGGCTTCGTCGGCGGTTCGATGGGAGACGACGCCGTCATCGTGCAGGGCACGGCGGCGGAGGACGATGCAACGCGGGCGCTGCAGGAGGCCGCGCTCTACTCTACCGTGCACGGCGCCGGTCGGGTCATGTCACGCACCGAGGCTGCCGGCCGGCGGCATCGCCGGAGCGGTCGCCAGCTCTCGCGCGGCAAGGTCTCGCCGCAGATGATGGAGAACTGGATCCGCTCGAAGGGCGTCGTGCTGCGCGGAGGAGGGCTCGACGAGAGCCCGCACGTCTATCGCCGGTTGCCGGACGTGCTCGCCGCGCAGGGAGGGACGGTCGAGGTGCTGCACGTCCTTCGCCCGCTGATCGTGGTCATGGCGGGCGCCGACCTCTTCGACCCGTACAAGGACTGAACGTCCCCAGGAGCGGCGGCGCGGCGTGTATCTTTGCGCGATGCGCCTGCTGCTCCTCAGCAACTCGACCAATCCGGGCGAGCCCTACCTCGCCTGGCCCCTTCCCCACCTCCGCCACTTCCTCGGCACGGCTTCGCGGCTCTTCTTCGTACCGTATGCGGGTATCCGCATGTCGGCGGACGCGTATGTAGGCGCCGTCCGGGAGGCGCTCGCGCCACTCGGCGTGACCGTGACCGGCGCGCACGAGACACGGAAGCCGGCGGCCGAGCTCGCGCGTGCCGATGCCATCGCGGTCGGAGGCGGCAACACCTTCCAGCTGCTGGCACGCCTGTACGCGAACGATCTCCTCGAACCGATCCGCGAGCGCGTGCGCGCCGGGCTCCCGTACGTCGGCTGGAGCGCCGGCGCCAACGTCGCGTGCCCCTCGATCATGACCACGAACGACATGCCGATCGTGGAGCCGCCGTCGTTTACCGCGCTGGGGCTCGTGCCCTTCCAGATCAATCCCCACTTCACCGAGGCCCGGCTGCCCAACCATGGCGGCGAGACGCGCCCGGAGCGGATCGCCGAGTTCCTCGAGCTCAACCCGGCCGCGCGCGTCGTGGGCCTCCGGGAAGGAAGCGGCCTCCGGCTCGAAGGGGAGCGCGTCACCCTCGTCGGCGGCGCGGCCGCCGTCGTGTTCCGTCACGGCGCCGCGCCGCGCGAGGCCGGACCGGACGCCGACCTCGGCGCGATTATCTTCAGCGCATGATCCGGTCCCTCTACAGCATCGCCGTCTTCGTCACCGACATCGAGCGCGCCGTGACCTTCTACCGCGACACGCTCGGCCTCCCGCTGACGAAGCGCGGCTCGTTCGGCGCCGAATTCCTCGAGCAGGAGCCGCACCTCGGCGTGCATCCGGCCATGCACCCGAAGGCCCGCGCGCTCGTCGGCCGCGAAACGGGGCTGACGTTCCACGTGCCTGATCTCCTGCACTTCTGCGGCATCCTGCACGACCGTGGCGTCCGCTTCATCGCCGAGCCGACGAAACAGTCGTTCGGCGTCATGGCCATGATCGCGGACCCGGACGGCAACATCTTCGCGCTCTGGGACGACAAGGCACCCGACCCCGAATGAAGCGCAGCTTCGCGAGCGACAACAACGCCGGCGCGCACCCCGAAGTGCTCGCCGCGCTCGCGCGTGCCAACCAGGGCCACGTCCGCGCCTACGGCGACGACCCGTTCACCGCGGCGGCCATCGAGCGCCTGCGCGGCCACCTCGGCGAGCGCGCGGAGATCTTCTTCGTGTTCGGTGGCACGGGCGCCAACGTGCTGGGCCTGCACGCGCTCATGCGCCCGCACGAGGCCGTCATCTGCTCGCACCACGCGCACATCCAGGTGGACGAATGCGGTGCCCCCGAGCGCTTCATCGGATGCAAGCTGCTCGGCGTACCCGCCCCCGCCGGGAAGCTCACGCCCGAGGCCATCCTCTCACGCCTCGTCGGGATCGGCAGCGAGCACCATTCCCAGCCGCGCGTGGTGTCGATCTCCGAGGCCACCGAGTACGGCACGGTCTACACTCCTGAGGAGATCCGCGCCCTCGCCGATACGGCGCACGCGCATGGACTCTACCTGCACGTCGACGGCGCGCGGCTCGCCAATGCCGCAGCGTCGCTTGGCGTGTCGCTCCGCGCCATCACCGCCGATGCCGGGGTGGACGTGCTGTCACTGGGCGGGACGAAGAACGGATTGATCGGCGGTGAGGCCGTCGTCTTCTTCGACGGCCGGCAGGCGGGGAGCTTCAGGTTCACGCGCAAGCAGGGGATGCAGCTTCCGTCGAAGATGCGATTCATCGCGGCGCAGTTCGAGGCGCTCTTCACCGACGAGCTGTGGCTGCGCAGCGCGCGGCACGCGAATGCCATGGCGCAGCGCCTGGCGGCCAGGGTGCGTGACGTGCCCGGGGTGACGATCACGCAGCCGGTGGACGCGAACGCCGTCTTCGCCGTCCTCCCGCGCCACGTGATCCCCATCCTGCAGCAGGAGTTCTTCTTCTATGTGTGGGATGAAGGGCGTTCGGAGGTCCGGTGGATGGCGTCGTGGGATACGACGGAGGGAGATGTCGATGCCTTCGCAAGCACGATCTCCCGCGCGATCGGATCTCCGCGGCACGCATCCTCGACCAGCTGACCCTGCTGCTCCATGCCGTACTCCCCGAAGGTCCGCCTCGGTACGCTCCGCCAGTCGTAGGGATTCCGCGCGACCCCGAGCCGGCTCAGCAGGTGCTTCGCCTGCTCCACCAGGCCGCGCGCATAGTACCGGACCGGCCCCCACGCCTCGTACTGGCGGCAGTGCATCAGCTCGTGCGCCAGGACCGCGACATCCTTTTCCTGTCCGGCAGGCACGAAGACGTTCCGCCCGAGCGCAATGGCCCGCCCGCGCGAGAGCAGCAGCACCACCGCGCGCAGCGCGTCCCCGCCTTCCCGGCGCACGCGAACGCCGAGCTCGTCCACGTCCCCGTGGAATTCGCGGAGCGCCGCACGTTCGCGGTCGGTGAGCAGCGAGAGCGTCACTACCGGCCGAGGAACTCGCCGACCGGCTTGAGCGGCTCGAAATGGTCGCAGAAGATCTTGATCGTCGCCATCATCGGCACCGCCATCAGCGCCCCCGGGATCCCCCACACGAACCACCAGAACGTCATCCCGATGAAGAGTGCCACGGTGTTGAGGCTGAGCCGATTGCCGACGATCATCGGCGTGAGGAGGTTCCCCTCCACCATGTTGAGGCCGAAGAACACGAGCGGCGGCACCGCCGCCTGGCCCAGCGTGTCGAACGACACGACCGACGCGAGCGCGATGATGCCCACCGTCAGCAGCGCGCCGATGTAGGGCATGAAGTTGAGCAGCCCCGCCACGACGCCCCACAGCACCGGATTCGGCAGCCCGCAGAGCTTCATCGCGATCCCGGTCGCGACCCCCACGCCGACGTTGATCGCCGTGACCGTGAGCATGTACTGCGAGATCTGGCTCTCGATCTCGCGGGCGATCGACACCGCACGCTTCTTGTCCCGGAACTGCGGCAGCACCTTGATGAGCTTCTGGAGGAACAGGTCGCCGGCGGCCAGGAGGAAGTAGGTGGTGAAGAGCACGAAGGTGAAGAACGTGAACATCGACATCGTGCCGCCGAAGATGCGGCCGGCGAGCGTCGGACCCTTGATCTCCACCTGCGGCGTCGTGTCCGCCCCCACATCGGCGGCTTCCTCTACTTCCTCGGCCGCGCGCGTCATCTCGGCCACCGGCGCGCGAATGGCGTCGAACTTCGCCCGGGCCTGGTCGAGACTCTCGGGCGCGCGCCGGATCCACGACGCGGCACTCGGCGCCAGGCTGTACATCGTCACTCCGATCGTCCCGAGCAGCATCACGATGATCAGCGCGGCGCCGACCGGCTCGATGACGCGGAGCTTGCGCAGCCAGCGAACCACCGGGCTCAGGAGAAAATCGAGGAAGATCGCGACCGCCACCGGCAGGAGGAACGAGCGCGCGAAGAAGAGCGAGTACGCCACGGCCAGGACGAAGAGCCCGACGAGCGCGATGGTGCGCGGGTCGGGCCGCTCGAGCAGGTCGGCCGCGGCAGGGTCGCCCGGCGACTCGAATGCCGCCGGCGGCACGTCGGGAGTGAGCGACCGCCGGTCGTCCGGCTCGGTCGATTGCATCCGCTCTGGCATGATCGCTCCGGGGTCGGTGGCCGGGCCTTGTCCCCGGCGCCTCGTGAATTAACGTTTCCCGCCTCACGTTGACCAGTGGAGCGACATGCGGCGCCTCTGGATGGCCCTCGCCTCGATCTGGACCTGGCTGGTGCTCGCCCTCGCCGCAATCATCGGGCTGCCCATCATGGCGGTGGTTTGGCTGGTTACGGCGCCGCTCGATCCGGGCCGCTATGCGGTGGGGCGCACCTTCCGGTGGATGGTCGGCGTGCTTCCCGCGCGCCTCAATCCGCTCTGGCACTTCCGCTGGTCCGGCACACCCCCCGCGGACCCGCGCCGCCCCTACGTGGTCGTGTCCAACCACGAGTCCTTTACGGACATCCTCCTGATCAGCCATCTGCCCTGGGAGATGAAATGGCTCTCCAAGGCGGAGCTGTTCCGCGTGCCGGTCATCGGCTGGATGATGCAGCTGGCGGGAGACGTGCCGGTGAAGCGCGGCTTCGGGCCGAGCGCCGTCGAGGCCATGCGGGCGTGCCGGGAACGGCTCGCCCGGAAGGTTTCCGTCATGATCTTCCCGGAGGGAACGCGCTCGCCGCGGGGCGATCTCCTTCCCTTCAAGGACGGCGCCTTTCGCCTCGCCGTCGAGGCCGGCGTGCCGATCCTCCCGCTCGCCGTGGCCGGCACGCGAACGGCCCTGCCGAAGAAGGGATTCATCATGCGGCCGGCCCGCGCCGAAGTGCGGATTCTCCCACCGGTCGATACCGACGGCCTCACCGTCGACGATGTGCCCGCGCTCCGCGACCGCGTGCGCGCGATGATCGACGCCGCGCGGCGCGAGCTCAGCGCGCCGCCGTCAGGTCCCCGTCCCGCGGCCCTGCCCTGAGCTGGTAGCCGTCGGCCAGGGTGAGCGTCCAGCCTTCACCACGCACCACCCTGCCCTCACCTGTCGCGGCATCCTTCGGCCGGGCCACGACCGCATGCGAGAAATCCGGCGCCAGCAGCACGTCGCCGTCGGTGGCTTCGAGCACGCCCCACGTATCGGCGATCCGGATCGTACGATAGACGGTTCCGGCTGCCCCGACCGGCTCCACGTTCTGGGGGTCGATCTGCATCTGCATCTGCTCGAAGGGCAGCCGCAGCACCGGCCCGTCCACCAGCCGCGCTGTGAGCGCCGCCCGCCGCGCCATTCGCTCGCGCTCGCGCGTGTCCTCCGCTCGCGCCACAGCCTCGTACCCGTACGTCGCCCCGCGCGAGGCCGGGTCGGCGTTCGACTCGTCGCCCGTTGCCTCACGCAGCAGGTCCGCCGGCGCCGCTCCCTCGATGACCCGCCGGCGCCATCCCGGCATGGCCTCGTCGAGCAGCACGCCAAGGGCGGGGCCCGTCCCGTATGCGAACGAACGTGCCAGGTGAGGCGTCGTGTCGAGCGCGGCGAGCAGGTCGCGCGCACGCTCCCGCGCCGCCGCCCGGTCCCGCCCGGAAAGCCGGAGCCCGGTGTAGCTCGCCATGCCTTCGTGACGCTCGAGCGCGCCTTCCGCCGCGGCCGAGCCCGCGAATCGCGCATGCCGGGCGGCGCGGAAGCGCAGGGCATCCTGCAGCGCTTCGCGGCGCGCCTCGCCCTGCCGCGCGAGCGCGTGGCGCAGCGCGCGCGCTTCGAGCCGGAGCCAGAGCCGGCCGTCACGCTCGTCGAGATGCGCGTTCGGCGGGTCATCGGTGGGGAGTCCGAGCTGCTTCTGGATGCCGTGCCACATCTCGTGCGCAAAGAGCTCGGCGCGGCGCGCCCGCGCCTCGGCATCGCTGCCCGCCGGTGGCGCCCAGCGTAACGTGATCCACCGGACGCCACCCCACTCCTGTGCCGTGTTGGCGATGTTGCGGTTGGCCGGCATCGTTCCGATCCACACGCCACCCGCCCGTCGCAGAATGCCCGCCGTGTCACCCCGCTCGGCCACCACCGCGCGCGTGGCCTGGTCGCCGAAGATCAGCGGTCCGCTGAGCGGCACGCCCCAGAGCGCCCCCGCGTCGCGGTGCGCCACCGCCGCGGCTTCATCGAAGTACGCGCGCGCGAGTGCCGTGTCGATCGGATTTCCCGCCACACCCTGCGCGCCCGCGCTCCCCGCAAGCAGGCAGGCCAGCCCCACCGCGACGCCGGTCTTTCCAATCGATGCATGCATGGTACCTCTCCGCTGGAACATCAGGATACGCCAGTCTCCACCCGACTATGCACCTTGCTGCCGCCCCAGATCTCTCGGCGCCCGCACCCGGCCCACCGCACCGGCGAGTCCCAGCAGCGCAAGAAGGTACGGCAGCATGAGAACGAGCTGGTATGGAACGCCCACCCCGGACGCCTGAAAGACGAACTGCAGCGCGGTCGCGGCGCCGAAAAGGATCGCCGCCGCGAGCACGCCGGCCGGATGCCATCGCCCCAGCACGACGATCGCGATCGCGATGAACCCGCGCCCTGCCGTCATGCGCTCGGAAAAGGTGCCGACCTGCGCGAGCACCAGCGTGGCGCCGGCAAGGCCCGCGAGCGCGCCGCCGGCGACGACGGCCGCGGTACGCACGGCGCGGACGCGCACGCCGGCGGCCCTTGCCCCTTCCCCGCTCTCACCGACGGCGCGCAGCGCGAGTCCCGCCCGGGTGCGGAACAGAAACCACCAGAGCAGCGGCACGATCGCCACCGCGCCATACGTCGTTACCGGTTGCGCAAAGAGCGCGGCACCGAGCAGCGGGATTTCGCCGAGCAGCGGGATCTCGCTTGGCCCGAGCGTGGGAATGGAAAGCCCCGCGCCGCCCGCTCCGTAGTATGACCGGTAGGCAGCCCCCGTCAGGCCCACGGCGCCAAGGGTGATCGCCGTTCCCGCGATGATCTGGTCCGCTCCCGCGTGCACGCTCACTACCGCAAAGAGCGCAGCCAGGAGGGCTCCGGCGACAAGCGCGGCCATGAGACCCGACGCCGGACCCCCGGCGGACGACCCGATCGCCGCGGCCAGCGCGCCTGCCAGCATCGAGCCTTCGATGCCAAGGTTGATCACGCCGCTCCGCTCCGCCAGCGTCTCCCCCAGCGCCGCGAGCAGCAGCGGCGTCGCGATGCGCACCGCGGCGGCCAGGAAGCCGGCCACCAGCTCGACGCCCTCGATCACGCCGGTGCCCCTCCGAAAGCGCGAACCCGCGTCCGGGCGTCGGCGAGGAGCAGGGCGAGGATGACTACCGCCTCCACCACGTACACGATGACTGCCGGGATCCCGGCGTCGCGCTGCATGGCGCCGGCGCCGGTCTCGAGCGCCCCGAAGAGGATGCCCGTCAGGACGATCGCGGCCGGATGCAGCCGCGCGAGCAGGGCGACGGCGATGGCGGTGAAGCCGTAGCCGGGAGACAGGTTCGGGTAGAGCGCGTAGGCCACTCCCCCCACCTCCATGGCCCCCGCCAGCCCCGCGAGGCCGCCCGACGCGAGGAGTGCCAGCGCCGCGGTCCGGGTGACGTCGATCCGGCCCACGAGCTCCGCCGCTCTCGGGCCACTCCCGGCCGCCCGAAGCCGGAAGCCGCCGAGCGTGCGGGAGAAGAAGAACCAGAGCCCTACGCTGGCGGCGAGTGCCACGATGATGCCGAGGTGAAGGCGGGTGCCGGGAAAGACCGGGAGACGCGCAGTCTCGACGATCGGATCGCTCTGCGGGTAGATGCCGGTCCGCTCCTGCAGCGGTCCCTGCACCAGGAAACTCACCAGCGCCTCGGCGACGAAGTTGAGCAGCAACGTGCTGATCACCTCGAGCACCCCGTACTTCACCCGCAGCACGACGGGGACGACCACCCAGAGCACTCCGGCGGCAAGCGCTGCGAGCCATGTTGCCGGGATCGCGGCGACCGCCGGCCAGCCGCCCACATGAACGCCGAGCCACGCGGCCGCCATGGCTCCAGCGAGAAACTGCCCTTCGGCGCCGATGTTGAGCATCCCGCCGCGCAGTGCGAGGGCAAAGCCCAGGGCGATGAGGATGAGTGGAACGGCGCGAACGAGTGTCCCGGACGCGATCGCGTCCAGCGACCCGAAGGCGCCACTCCAGAGGGCGCTCAGCGCCAGCCCCGCGTCGTATCCCGCGAGTGCAAGGGTCGCCGCCAGTCCGGTGAGCGCCCCGGCCACGATGAGCAGCGGCGGACCTGCCGCTCGCCACATGCGCAGTCCGGCCGTCACTCGGCGCCGACCATCATCCGCCCCACCAGGTCGCGGTCCGGCACCGCCGGGTAGCGGACGGTTCCGCCGCTGACGACGACCACCCGGTCCGCCAGCAGCATGACTTCGTCGAGATCGGTGGAGTGGAAGAGAATCGCGGCCCCCTCCGCGGCGAGCGCCCGGAGCCGCGCATGGACCTCGGCTGTAGCAGCTACGTCGAGGCCGCGCGTCGGGTTTTCCGCCACGACGACCTTCGGGTTCGACGCGAGCGCCCGGGCGAGCATCAGCTTCTGCTGATTCCCGCCGCTCAGGCTGCCCGCGGCGGCCATCGGTCCGGCGGCAGTAATGCCGAATCGATCGAGCAGCTCGGCCGTTCCGGCAGCCGCGCCACTCCAGGACAGCAGCCGTCCCCGCACGCCGGGCGCATGCTCGCCAAGGCCAAGGACCACGTTCTCGGCCAGCGAGAGCCCGGGAATCAGTCCTTCGACGGTGCGGTCTTCGGGAATGAACGCGACCGGCGGGGTAACGCGCAGGGTCCCGCGAAGCGGATGCAGCAGCCCGGCAACCGACCGCATCAGTTCGCGCTGCCCGCCGCCCTCGACCGCCGCAAGACCGACGATCTCTCCGGGCAGCACCGTCAGGGAGGCTCCGCGGAGCGCGATCCCGTAGCGCCCCTCCCGAGCCACGTCGAGCGCCTGCGCCCTGATCGCAGGCTCGGCACCGGCTCGAGGCCGGCCGGCGGCCGGCATCGGTTCTCCCCGCGGGCTTTCACCCAGCATTGCCAGCGACAACGATTCCTGCGACGCACTGTCGCCATTTCCGCTGAAGGTGACGGCACCATGTCGCAACACTGTCACTCTGTGGCTGATCGAAAGAGCGTCCCGGAGCTTGTGGGTCACCAGGAGAACCGCGTTTCCGTCCGCCGCGAAGCGGGCGATCATGCCCAGCAGGTCCTCCGCCTCGCGGGGCGCCAGCACGGCCGTGGGCTCATCGAGCAGAAGGATTCGCGCGCGCGCCGCGAGCGCCTTGAGGATCTCGAGCCGCTGCTTGAGCGACACCGGCAGGCGGCCCGCGTAGGCATCGGCGTCGACGGGGAGGCGGTGGGATTCACCCAGCGCCGTGGCCCGCTCCCGCAGCTCGGCAGGACGCACCCGCCATCCGGCGGTCAGCGCGATGTTCTCGGCAACGGTCAGCGAAGGGATCGAGGTGGGATGCTGGTGTACCATGCCGATGCCGAGGCGCCGGGCATCGCGCGGCGAGCGGATCACGGCATCTGCACCATCGACCGCAATCGTGCCGCCATCACCCCGCTCGAGCCCGGCGGCGATCCGGAGCAGTGTCGACTTGCCCGCGCCATTCTCGCCGAGCAGCGCGTGCACCTCGCCCCATCGCACGGTGAGATCCGCCCCTGCCAGGGCGAGAGTCCGGCCGTACCGCTTGCGGATGTTCCGGAGCTCGAGCGCCGGCGGCATTACTCGGTGGGCCGGCGGCTCACAGGCCGGTCGGATGGTCGTGAAAGTCCCAGGGCAGGTCGAAGCGGTCCGCGAGGTGCGAGGCTAATGCCTGGACACCGAGCGTTTCGGTGGCATAGTGGCCGGCGTAGATCACGTTGAGGCCCCACTCCATGGCGTCGAAGTAGGTGTGGTGCGGTCCTTCGCCGGTGATCAGCGTATCGAGGCCGGCATCGCGCGCAGCTGCGATCATGCTCCCGCCCGCGCCGGTGACGATGCCGATCCGGCGCGGATGGTCCGGCCCGCCCGGCACCAGGTGAGTGGCTTCCGCTTCCACGCCGAGGGCGCGCTCGATCTCCCGCAGGAGGAGTGAGCGCTGCGCCAGCGCCGCCGGAGCATGCCCGCGCACGCCGAGCGCAATGCCCCGGTAATCGCCGAACCATCCATCCACCACGAGCCCGAGCCGCTCCGCGAGGACCACGTTGTTGCCGACCTCAGGATGTACGTCCAGCGGAATGTGCGCCGAGTAGAGCGCGACGTCGCCGGAGAAGAGTGCGCGCAGCCTGCGATAGCGCCGCCCGGTGGCCGGCACGTTGCCATCCCAGAAGAGCCCGTGGTGCACGAGCAGGAGCGGGCTTCCCCCTCCGGCCCCGGTCGCCTCGATCGTGGCGAGCGAGGCGTCCACGGCGGCCACGATGCGGGTGACGGTCCCGCCATTCTCGACCTGCAGGCCGTTCACCGCATTCGGGGCGTCGGGGATCTCCCCGATACGGAGGTAGGAATCGAGGTACGCCGTCACGTCCCCGAGTGCGGCACCGCTCATGATCCCGCCCTCGGTTCCAGGGGCTTCAACGTGCCGTCCGCGATCGAATCGGCGGCGGCCGCCACGCGTGCCTCCAGCTCGACGTTCACCAGCTCCCGCAGTCCGGGATTCGGCACATACCGCAGGACGTCGCCGGCAAGGCCGAAGGATTTCGGCTCCGACCGCAACGTGCCTTCGCGGACCTCTCGTGCCACGAGGAGGAAGGCATGCGCCAGGTCGATCACCGCAGAGCCGATGACACGCTCGGGCGCCAGCTGCGCCTGATCCGCGTTCGCGCCGAAGATGTAGGCGCCCGGGGTTTCCTTCACTGCCTGAAAGGCGCCCAGGGCTGCCGCATCGGCATTGTGGTGAAGCATGTCGGCCCCGAGCCGGAGAAGAGCCAGGGCTGCCTCTCTTCCCGACGCCGCGTCTTCCCAGTTGTTGAGGTAAGTCACCCGTGAATCGATTGCGGGATTGACGGCGCGCGCGCCATTGGTCCAGCCCTCCTGGCCGCGCCGCACCGGCGGCAGCTCGACACCACCGATGAAGCCGACGATCCCGGATTTCGACAAGCCCCCCGCCACCATCCCCGCCAGGTAGGTCGCCTCCTCGATCCGGAAGACGAGGGGAATGACCCGCCCGGCGGCGCGCGAGCCGGAATTCACCACGAACACGGGCCCGGGATAGGACTCCGCGATGCGTTCGGCTGGCTCCTGAAATTCGAAGCCGTTGGCGAGGATGACGTCGTATCCCTGCGAGGCGTAGGAGCGGAGCGCCTCTTCCTGCGCGGCGGGTGTGAGCGCCTCGACGTGACTGATCGAGGCACCGAGCGAGTCGCGAATGCGAAGGAGCCCGGCGTAGGCACCCGAGTTCCAGGCGGCGTCGGCAATGGACCCGGGGGTGATGAGGGCAACGCGAAAATCAGAGGTGTCCGCTGGCCTCCGGTCGCAGGAGTTGAGTAGCAGAGTAAAGACACCGACGCAACATAGGCGCAGCACTATGCTGTACATTCAGCCATCCGCGCCTCACTGTCACAAATCTGTGGTGGAAAGAAATCACACAACGCTATCATTTCCACAGACTTACGAACTTATCAACTTTTTTCGGCGAGCTGAAGCTCCCGCGGCTTGCTGGTCGACCCGTCGGCGGACATATCGACCTCACCACTGACCCGTCCGCCCTCGATCACCGAAATGCGCGGCGTATGGATGTCGCCCCGGACGACGCCCGAGGCCTGGAGCTCGACCCGCTCCGACGCCCTGATCGTGCCCTGGATCTCGCCGGCGATGACGGCCTCCTTCGTGTGCACGTCCCCTTCGATCACGGCGCCGGGCGACACGATGATCTGCGCCGTTGCCCTGATGGTGCCCTTCACGCGCCCCTCGACCTTCACCACGCCTTCCGTCACCATGTCCCCGGTGACCGTCATGTCGCGCGCCACGATCGAGAGCGGCACGCCATCGCCCTTGCGCCGGTTGAACGGCGGCTTGGCGGGCTCGGTGTCGGTGGCGGCGGGTGCGGCGTTCGAGAAGATGGCCATCAGCGTCCCTCCTTGACGAGCGTGAGCGGGTCGAGCGAACGCCCTTCCCGCCGTATCTCGAAATGAAGATGCGGCGCGGTGGACCGGCCGCTGTTGCCGGATAGGCCCAGCACTTCGCCAGAATTGAGGCGATCTCCGCGGGTCACGACCACCCGCGACAGGTGCCCGTACATCGTCTGGTACCCCGAAGGGTGGCTGAGCAGGACGAATTTCCCGTAGTCCGCGTCCTCGCCGGTGCCGGCAACGGTGCCGCCACCCGCAGCGCGCACGGGGGTGGCCATGGCTACTGCGATATCCACGCCGGGATGTGGCTCGTCCCGCCCGCCGTCGTCCACCAGGCCGCGGGTGATGAAGCCGGCATCGACGAGCGGCCAGTGCTCGGGCACCGAGGGTCCCGTGCGATAGTTCCGCGCCGCGCCGGCGAGCGCGCTGATCGGCGGTGCGACCGGCAGGTCGCCGCCCGCCACCTGCGCCAGGTCGGGCACCACGTCTCCGCCGATCATTCCGCGGACCCGGTCGTAGCCGATCTGCACGCTGTCGAGCGCCGCGGCGAGCTCGGCGATCTTCGCGTTCTCCGCCTCGAGGTTGCGCACGCGCCGCTCGAGGCCGGGCACGCGCCCCGCGGCGCGCATGATCGGCCCGAGGAGGAGCAGCGCGGCGATGATCGCGAGGACGGAGCCGATCGCGAGTGCCACGAGCATCCGGTAGACGCCGAGCCGCACCCGCCAGTTCCGCGACGCGGACGTGCCATCGTGGTGCACCATGATGTGCACGTACCGCTCGCGCGGCGGTGAACTCATCCGTCGAACGGCCGACCGAGGATCAGCTCGAGCAGTCGCGCCAGATCGTCGTTGGAGTAGTAGCTCACGGCGACGATGCCGCGCCCCTTGCGCTTCTGTGTCACGCGCACGTCGGTGCCGAGCCGGTGCCGGAGGGCGTCCTCGACGCGGCGCACGTCGGCCGAGACCTGCAGGGTGCGCGGCTTCTCCCGCGCACCTCTGGGCGCCGCTCCTTCGGGCGCTGCGGCCGGCGCATCTTCGCCACGGACCCGCGCCTCGACCTCGCGCACACTCAGCGCGCTGCGCACCGCTTCCTCCGCGAGCGCGAGGATCTCCCGCTCCGACTCGAGCGCGAGCAGCGCGCGCGCATGCCCTTCGCTCAACCGCCCGTCATGCACCATCGCACGCACCGGCTCCGGCAACCGGAGGAGCCGCAGGAGGTTCGCCACCGTCGAGCGATTGCGCCCGACCATGCGCGCCACTTCCGCCTGCGGCAGCTTGAACTGGTCGATGAGTCGCTGATATCCCTGCGCCTCGTCGATGGGCGAGAGATCGTTGCGCTGCAGGTTCTCGATCAGCGCAAGCGTGAGCAGCGTCTGGTCGTCGGCATCCTTGACCACTGCCGGGACGGTGGGCCAGCCGAGCTGCTGCACGGCGCGCCACCGTCGCTCACCCGCGATGAGCTCGTACGTCCCGTTGCGCGAGCGCACGACCACGGGCTGCAGCAGGCCCGACGCCTCGATCGAGGCAACGAGCTCCGCGAGGGCCGTCTCGTCGAAGCGGGTGCGCGGCTGGAACGGATTGGGCCGCACCTGCGCCACCGGCAGCTCGCGCAGCGCCCCTTCCGCCAGCGCCTGCTCCCGATTGACGGGGCCCAGCAGGGATTCGAGCCCGCGTCCGAGTCGCCGTCCACCGGTCATGGCTTCACCTCGGCAGATGCAGTGTGGTCATGCACGCCTTCGCCGGCGGTGCCGGCGTCGCCCACCGGCGCATCATCCGTCGCGTCGTCGGACTGATCGCCGCTCAGGAATTCCTCGGCCGTCACCTCGGTCAGCATGGTGTCGGCCGGCTCGGGATCGCGCTCGCTTTCCACCGCATCGTCGCGTGGATCCATCGCATCGTCGCTCATCAGGTCGTCGAGCGGCGCGTCGTCAGGGGGGAAATCATCCGCATCACCGGGCTCGACCGCGTCGGCGGTGGCTCCGGTGCTCGCGGCGTCAGCCTCGGGCACCGGCGATGCTACCGCGGCCGGGAGTTCCTGCGTCACCGCGTCGGCGACCGAGAGCGACTCCGGCTGCTCGATGCGCCGGATCAACTCCTGGCCGACGGCGAGGTAGCTGCGCGCACCGACCGACTGTACGTCGTACAGGAGAATCGGCTGGCCGAAACTCGGTGCTTCGGCCAGTCGCACGTTGCGCGGGATCGGCGTGCGGAACACCTGCGCGCCGAAATACTCCTTCGCGTCCTCGGCAACCTGCCGGCAGAGGTTCAGGCGCGAGTCGTACATGGTGAGCAGGACCCCGTCGATCGCGAGCGCTGCGTTGAAGTTCTGCTGCACCAGGCGCACGGTGTTGAGCAGCTGCGAAATGCCCTCGAGCGCGTAGTACTCGCACTGGATCGGAATGATGACGCCCTGCGCGGCCGTGAGCACGTTCAGCGTGAGCAGGCCGAGCGATGGCGGGCAATCGATGAGGATGTAGTCGTACTCGGAATCGGCACCCTGCAGCGCATCCCGCAGCGCGGATTCGCGCGCCGGCTTGTCGACCAGCTCGAGCTCGGCGCCAACGAGATCCTGTGTCGCGGGCAGGATGCTGAGATGAGGAAGCAGCTGCTGGCGCACCACGGCCCGCGCGAGCGGAATGCGATCGATGACGACGTCGTACAGGGAGAGCTCGACCGTGTCCTTGAGGAGGCCCACGCCGCTCGTCGCGTTTCCCTGCGGGTCGGCGTCGATCAGCAACGTGCGCCGCTCTGCGATGGCGAGCGACGCGGCCAGGTTGACGGCGGTGGTTGTCTTGCCGACACCACCCTTCTGGTTGGCAATGGCAATGACACGGGCCATGGTGAGCCTAACTCGTTACAGGACAACAATATGCAAGTATAGATCGCACTTGCGGAGGGACAACCTC